>JAGMDA010000110.1 GCA_023128935.1 Candidatus Eiseniibacteriota bacterium
GAGAACGCGACAGGCTCGATCCGCAGGACTATCGCCTGGGGCATGGGAAAGGGCTCACTGCCCTGGAAAGCTGTTCCCGTATCCGATGCAGGTGAGTCACGCCGCTTGGGAGTTGCCAGGTGAATTCACGATTCCATTCTCCGAGTCAATGGGCAGACGGATAATGAACGTTGTTCCCTGACCCTGCTGCGTCTCGAGATCGAGCGCGCCGCGATGCTTGTTGACAACTACGTCATAGGCGATCGTCAGGCCCTGGCCACTTCCCTTGCCGACTTCCTTGGTCGTGAAGAAGCGGTCGAATATCTTGTCTCGGATCTCTGGCGGGATTCCAGTTCCTGTATCGGACACCCGGACTTCGACTTGCCCGTCAGTCTCCTGCGTGCTTATGGTGATCTTGCCTTTCTCCGACGAGCCTTCGCCAAGCCGCTGGGCGATTGCATGGGCGGCATTGACGATCAGGTTCAGGAGGCACTGGTTGAGTTCGCCCGGGTAGCCTTGGATCAGGGGCAGCGAGGGATCGAGTTCGGTGGCCATGTCAGCCACGTACTTCCATTCATTCCGCGCGACGGTGGTCGTGGTTTCAATCGCCTTGTTGAGGTCGACAGTCGTTTTCTCCCCGCCCGGATGGGCAAAGGTCTTCATCGCGGCAACGATATCCGCAACACGCGTGGCTCCCTCCAGCGACGCCTCTATGGCACGCGGGATCTCCTGACGCAGGTAGTCAAGATCGGCCTCTTCAACAGCAGCTTCAACGCCAGTTACCAACTCCGGGGTGAGTTTATCCTCCCGCGCAGCCGCCAGCAGTTCGCCATACTTCTGCAACACAGTAATCAGGCCAGCATAGCTTTCCTGCAGGAATCGCGTGTTATCGCCGACATACTGCGCCGGGGTATTGATCTCGTGCGCGATCCCGGATGCAAGCTCCCCGATCCCTTGCATCCTTTCGCTCTGCCTCAATCGCAGCTCCATTTCCCTGCGTTCAGTCATGTCCCTGGTGATGATCCCGAGTCCATCGCCGACCTTGAAAGCGCTCACAGACAGATGCCTATCCCCAATGTGGGGTAGAGCGTGAATGTCCTCGATAGTGGATGTTTCTCCTGTCCTAAGGACGTCCAGGTACATTCTGTGCCGATCCGTATCGCTGAGTTCGGGAAGCACATCCAGAATGCTGTGTCCGATCACCTGTTCCCCGGGCAGGCCTATGTCACACAATGCGGCCTCATTCAGGGCCATGTAGCGCAGTTGCGAATCGAGCAGGCTGAAGCTGTTAGGCGATGCTTGGATGAAAGCGATGAGGCTTTGCCGGCTTTCCTGCAAGGCCTCCTGTACCTGCTTGCGTTCGTGTAGTTCCTTCTGTTGTGCTGCTACTGCCTCTCCAAGGCTACGGTTAAGGCGTGCTATGCGAGTCATGAACAGGGCCATCAGAATCGTCAGGACTGTTGGACCGAGTAGCCAGTGCCAGTAACGCCGGAGCACATCATACAACGTTACCTTCCCGTAGTCCTTGTATAGCCCGATACGAAGCTCTTTCAGGCAATCGTGCACTGGCTGGTAGTTCTGCGGGACCGTCCAACCTGAGCATTGCGCGCTCTTCGCGGCGGGGCTGTCGGGGGGCATCGCCAGCAGAGCGGCTGCAACCTTCTCTGCCAGTTCGTCACTGGTATGGTGGGCCTTGGCCAGCGGCCATTCCGGGTATGTGGGCGTGGAGCCAACGAAAGGCATTCCTGTGCAACTGCAGTCATGTTTGTTGATCACCCTGAAATCCTGCAAGCGGATCTTGCCCTCCATCGCCATGCGCTCAAGGGTGTCGGTCCGGACGGAGCCGGCGTCGACGTCACCGTCTCGCACGGCATAGACGACAGCGTCATGAGAGCCGCCGAAGCTCAGGTAGGCGAAGTCATGATGCGGATCAAGGCCATGTTGGCGGAACTTTCGCCAGGCCATGAGCCATCCCCCTAGGGACTTCTCGTCGACCGCCATGAAGGACCTGCCCCTGAGGTCATCGAGTTGACCGATATCCCTGCGGTCGGCTCTGCAGAAGATGACCGCGCCGTAAACAGTGCATACCTTGCCCATGCATAGGTTCTTCAGCGTTACGATACGGCGCGCGCTAGAAAGCAGTTCAAGCGTCACGTAGTAAGTGGGATTGGCCAGGACGAAATCGATCTCCTTATGCTCAACCGCAGGATACACATCACCAAAACCGAGAGGCACAATCGTGAAGGAGTAATCGGGGATTTCGCTCGTCAGGTATTGGGCAGTGGGTCGCCATTTATCCAGGCACTGTTGGTAGCCGCGCTTCGCGAGCACCCCGATTCGGACGGACTGAACGGTCTCTTGAGCGGCAAAGATGGTCTCAACTACGGGAGAAAGCAGGAGGATGCTCAGTGTCAGAATGCTCCTGACAATTGCACGGGACAGTCTTTTCTGGCGCTGCCACATATGTTGGATTCTCCCCGTCAGTGATCTACCACAGCCGATGTCAGGGTGCCTGGCTGTGCTGGGCACCTGGCCGTGGTTGTGACAGGCCGCAATTCGTTCCCTCGCGCGGCTACGGGTGCAGTCTCTGTATGTCCAGTATCTAATGATCGGCATGAAGCGCGTGGAGGTTCAGCTTGCTAGACTAAACCGACGCATTTAGGGTGCGGCTGGAATTGCTTGGGGCGCTGCAAGATAGGCCGGATCTGCCTGTCCGGGGCTGTCTGTCTAGGGCCTCCTTTCTGTAGGTGACCTTGCCGCGCTCACCTTAGCAAGACCCCGGATGGGCCTTGGCTGCGAGATGATAGGGCGCATTCATCCAGCCCTTGTAGCGATCTCTTGAGCAATCTCCTTGGCTCTCTGCATGACCTGTTTGCGGCTCGTGACCTCTCCTGGAGCACTCACTCCGCAGGCCCGAATCAGATAGGTCTTATCATAGCCATACACTTTGAAGAAGTATTCGTACCGACCAAAGATATCTGCGTAAAGGCTCTCGTCAGCGAAGCCTTGGGTTTGAATGAACACGAGCGTCCTGCCGGGCGAAAGGCGACTGGGCTTGGGGTTAGTCGTGAAGTCAGGTTCTAGATACCCAAAGGTGCGATCGATGAATGCTTTGAGTTGGCTGGTGACATCGGTGTAGTATACGGGGGTGGCGAGCACCAGAACGTCGGCTGCATGAATGGCTTTCAGGACAGCCGTCAGATCGTCCCGTATGACGCACTTATCCGATCCGGTCTTGCAGGCCATGCAGCCCTGACAGCCAGAGTAGCTGAGATCGTTGAGTGCAATTGCCTGGACGTCAATGCCAAGGTCTTCTGCTGCGCGGCAGAAGCATTCTGCGATCGTTGCGCTATTGCCATTGGGACGGGGGCTTCCTAGCAAGCAGACTGCATTCATTGATTCCCTCCAGCTTCATCAGTTGTAACCTCACCGCGATTTATGCACCTGAGTCTCTCTCGTCAAGGTCGATCGCTATTGTCTCGTAGCCATAGTGTCTTGAGCCTCCTGCTATCACCGCAGGTATAGCATCTTCTTGGTAACAGACTGTTCAGCGGCCTTTCGCGACGAGAGCGAAACACTCAGTCGGCAGAAATAGACGCCGCCGGGCAGGCTCCTGCCTTGCGGATCGCTGGCAGACCAGGCAATGCTGTATTCACCCGCGGTCTTCTCCTCATCAACTAGTGTGCATACAACCCGCCCCAGCAGGTTGTAGATGTTGATTGTGACCCGACAGGTGCTGGGTACGCAATAGCGGATCGTTGTCGATGGATTGAAGGGGTTGGGGTGGTTTTGCCACAGTGCAAGTCGACTAGCAGGTCCGATCGACGGCACTTCGCTCACGGGTGGATTTGCCCCAGCATTGAAGTTCTGCACAACCTCATCCTGATCGAGGGCACGATCGAAGATAGCCACCAGGTGAAGCTCTCCCAGCCAAGTGCGGTCAAGCGTGAGCTCGTTGGCCAATGCGAAGCGATAGTCGGTGTCCCAGTTGGAGAAATCGCCGCCGATGGTGCCGCTAGCGCATGCAACAGTATCGATGTAAATGCACCGCTCTCCGGTGGCCTTGCGTGTGTAGACGACATGGGCTAGCTCGGTCGTCACTGTCCCGGCTGGACTGGAGATGGAGGGGATGCCGTTGTTTGTGGTTTCCGTTGTGCGCAAGCGGACTTCATAGGCGGTGGACGATTGCCCAAGCGTGAAGTTGCGCACGGACGGACTGGCAGACAAGGTCACGATCCGAGCCGGGCCGCTCTGGGTTGTGTTCGCGGGCTTGATCCAAGCCTCGATGGTGATCTCGTTTGTTGTCATGCACGCGTCTATGATCTTTGTGGCTGCTTCGGAGGACTGAACGATGGTATTAGCGGTGATCCCGAGCCCGCCGGGGAACCAGACGGCGGCACCTGGGTCGGCCAGTGTGAGGTCGAGCGGATCGCCCACGGCGGATATGTCATGGACCACCGTGCCTTCGCCTTCCTCGAAATCGTAGAGCACCACCAAGCCATCTATCACGCGGGGGAAGAATGCAAACTGAGCCTGGGAATTGGGTGCGATCGCGTTACCGGCCTGAGAGCAGTCTTTGACATTATTGACAGTCAGTGTGTATGTGATCCCCTGGGAAACGGTGGTGGTCGTCAGTGTGACTGTGATCGAGTCGGCTTCGAGGACTGCGTTGGATACGAGGATCTCGTGATCGATATCATAGTTCGCCGCCGTTTGGGCAGAGATCTCCTCCACGGGTTCACTGAAGACGATACTCACGATGTTCGGATCGCCAGCGGCGGTGACTGACATAATCGTGGGTGGCGTTGTGTCCGCCAGCGTAGTTGCACTGTCCGGATCGCTGGGAGGGCCTTCGAAGCCCACGCCATTGACAGCTGAAACTCGGTAGGTGTACTCCGTAAGCTCTCTCAATCCCGTATCGCTGTGTGAAGTATGGGATGCGGGCACGGATGCGACGTGCTCACCATCGCGATAGATCTTGTACTCCAGAATGCCTGACTCCGGGTCATCCGCTTCAGTCCATGTCAGATCGATCTGCGTGTCACTGATTGGCATAGCTTGCAAGTTTGCCGGGGCTGTGGGAGGCGTCTCATCCGGAACACCGCCCGGGATCACAAGATAGAGCGCGGCCTCGTCCCCCATGCCGCCAGGCTTCGGAAACGACTGCTCGCCTTCATCGAGAGTTTGGGTGCCTTCATTGTACCAGTTCCCCGTAACAGGATCGTACCAGCGGACGGCATAGGTCCCGGCCATTACGGACAGGGCTAAACTCCCGCCGGCATCTGCATAGGCGATGTAGGTTTCGGCAGGAGCGGCCAGCACGTAGTCCGTATTGCCTCTGGCCAGTTCGTCATGCGGCGACATCTTGTGAAATCGCGTCACCTCCATGAAGCGCACGAGCCGGCCGCAGATCTGCAAGTCGCTCAGGGGCGTACTATCGATGTCCATTCCGAGAATCATTGAGTACCCACCGCCCAGCGCTATGGCCCAGATCTTCTTGCGGAGGGTTTCGCCGCTGCCCGCGCCGGAGAACTCGGACATGTTGATATTCACCAGGCCACCGACGTCGTTCCAGGCAGCAAGCGTGCCTGTGTGCAGCTCCTGAGCCGAGCCGACATTGAACTGCACGGCAAACTCATGAAGGTGCGGACTTCCGTTGAAATCAAAGGAGGTACCACTGAGTTGATGGATGGCGACCGGATGCTCATGCTCATCCATCATGCGAATCCGCTCGGCGATCCGCTCGGCCCGCGTCTGCGACAGCGACTCGGAGTACTCTTCTTTAACACACCAGATCAACAGCTTATGGTGCTTGAATCTGTTGACAATCGTATCGAGGAAGTTCTGCTCGGCTGCGCCAAGCTCATCGCCGGTGTCCCACAGCGGGTGGTTGATGCATCCTGCATCGTCATAGAAGAAGAAGAACGTGACGATGCCGCTATTTTCCATCGCCGTGAACCAGGTTTCCCACTGGTCAAGAATATCGTCATCGAGAGGATTGGCCGGATCGCTGTCGATAAAGGGGTTCTCAGTCGGTTCTCCATCGCCTCCGTGCGAGCGTGCTGCCATTAGATAGATGCAGTTGGCGCCGGTTCCGGACAGCTTGTCGATTAGGTCCATCTGATCGCCATCGCGTGTGCCGTCGGGATTTCTTGTGCCACGGTAGAGGAAACCCTCAGGGTCGCCGGGGCCGGACATGTAGAACGGTCCACCATCGTGATACTTGAACCAGGCGGGGTGCGCCTGATCGACGACGATTTGCCCCGGCAATGGAGCGGGGTTTGACACAACAGCATCTACGAGGATGGCAAGGGCCTCGTTGATCTGAGCCGAGCTATGCAGATCGGCGTTGTTCCAACTAAGGACGATGCCGAGGCTCGGGATAACAACCATCGCACGCGGTCCGCCGTGGCCAAAGGCGCCATAGGTATCCTCGGGCGCATCTGGCCAATGGCGCTGTCCTCCACCATCGACGCCGTTGATCCACCACAGAAAGCTGTAGCTACCCCCATGGGGGCATTGGTTGTTGCCCCCACCCAAGGAGCGCTGACCGGGGATCATCTCCGCCGGATCTCCTGTAGTCCGGGGGATCGAGTTGGGCAGCGGGCTTGTGACGGCCATGGCCGCATGCTGCTGGTCGATGAGTTGCGTCCCGTTCCAGTTGCCCTGGTGGACGTAGAGCAGTCCGAAGCGGCAGAAATCGCGCACGGAGATGCCCAAGCGGCCTGGCCGATCGCCAATCCCGAAAGCCAGAAAGGTCGGATTGTCCTGGCACTGCAAAGCGTCGGTAAGCCCGGGATGCAGGACATCGTCATCCATGGTTGCCCAGGTTGTGCCATAGACGTTGAGGAAGAGGGTATCGAAGAATAGCGCGATTTGGTAGTCACTGTAATCGAACGCCTCGCCCGGCGGCTCCACAACTCCGTAGCAGGAGATCTGGTTTGCCATGTGACGCCAGGTGATGTTGCGGTCTTTGTAGCCGAGACTTGGGTTCAGATCCCACAACCCCGGCTCGAAGTCAACCACGAGACTATCGAGATCCGGCAGCAGGTTTTCCTCGATCGCCCTGAACAGAAAATTCGCATACCAAGGTTTACAGGCAGAGGCAACGTCGGAGCGCTGGCTCTGACTACCCCAGGTATGGACCATGTAACCGTAGCGTGTGACACAGCCGCGCCCGCCGGTGAAGTTGCTGAAATCCTGCAGCCTGTCAGCGTCTAAGCCGACGTCAGCCGGGGACCGGAACTCCCATTCAGCGCCTGGAAATACATCGTCGGCGCGTAGGCCCTGCGCACTGAAGGCCAACAGGATAGCGAGTACTCCAAGGAGGCGTTTGCTTGATCTCATCATGGCTGCTTCCCCCTGCGCATAATATGTCCTGTACCTGGTGTACCGGGGATTTTATGCATTATTGCCCGAATACGCGGAACCTTCAAGGATCATCGTGAGGTTCCATTACGCAAATCATCATGCAGGATGGTTGAGGATGGGTGGAAATGTGCAGGGTGTGGAAGCGCTCGCGCTAAAGACCGTGATCTGTGGTGCCGATGTTCGCTCTGAGGAGTGGCTATGGATCGAGAGTGTCCAAAGTGCGGCTATCGACGCAAGCCAGATGACGTTGCGCCGGAATATGAGTGCCCGCGCTGCGGCATTGTGTATGATAAATATCTCCGTTTACAGGAGAAGCAGGTTCCCAGATACGCTCCAGATCGATGCGCAACAGCTAGTGGAAGTGACCGGGCGCACAAGGGGCGCGGTTTGAGCGTCGTAGTTGTTGCCGCGACCCTCGTGGTCATAGCGGTGATCGCGCTGCCGAGTGTCCGTCAGCGATTGCATAGTGCCTCAGACGGCGCGGGTTCAATGTACGCTGCGGCCGAGTTCGCTTACGATGTGCGCGGCACTTACCATGGCCGGGTTGTGAAGCAAATCCCTGTATCCGAACGGGGTTTCTACGCGGCTGAATATGAAGTCACCTTCAGTGTGGGCGAGAACTACTGCATCGAGCAAATCACATGGACGCACGAGCACTTCTTGATAAAGCACAGCAAAGTTACCTGCACGTATCCAGCCACCTTCGAGTACCTGGGTCAGATTCGAAGGAGCTATCGTGAGCGGTTCTCCCCTTGGCTGAATGAGGATTACACTCTGATTCGACGTAAGGGCAACAACCTGACGATTCGTTCCAGTTACCCAGGCAGCCCTGTCCCTGAATTCGAGCTTGACTGGGATGCTGTACAGCTGGATGCGGCCCCCGTGCTGGAGGGCAATGGGGAGCTGGTGCTTTCGGACGACGGCAAATCGCTTGTGGCTCGGGTCCGAGCATGCATTCCGGCGCTGGGGTTGGTTGAGATTCCGGCAGAGTCAATCCGATTCAGACTGGCCCGGTCGACTGCTGTGGAGCAGATACCAGGCTCCTATGAGAACAATATCATGCAGATTGTCCGGGCTAGGAACATCGATTGCAGTGATATCCGGCTATCGCGCTATCCCTCCGGACTGTTGATATCCGCTGAGTATGTTAACATGGAGTTCAATGACGCCAGGGTTGACATAGAAGCGACAGCTGACAGTCGCTTTCAGTTGACCTTCGCGCGGGCGTTATCTCTGGAGGCAGAGATTATCTTCCATGATGATGGCAGCAAGCAGGTGCGCATCCCAGACCGGGAGACCGAATTCGAAGTGGAGCGCGTCGATCCTGCTTCCCAGGCCTGGGCTTCCTGATTGCAAGGGGCCTGTGAACCTGCCTTCCTAACCCACGGATGCTGTCCAACGTCCTGTTGCCTCCCCGGGGCGGCCCCCATTGTTAAAGACCAGCAAGGCGAGCATGGTGGCGAAATTGAGAGCGTTCTGCCAGAGCGGGCGCTCATTCGGCGGTCCCGGTAGCGCGTGGACTGGGGGTGCTCGAGCCATGTGTGTTTGGGCGACATCGCGGCGGCAATCTGCTATGCTAATGGAGTGCTTCAGTCATCCTGAGTCCACCAGAAAGGAGCCCTGGAATGAAATTATGCATGCTGGCCTTCCTGTTATTGTTTTTACTCATTCCTCAGGTTCATGCCGTAGACTTGCTGACCAACGGGGATTTCGAGGAACCTCTTAGCGTCGGCTGGGAGGAAATGACCCTAGGTTCTAACACAGTCATAAATCGAGCCACCCACTACAATCCGGACCCCGACTATGAGGCGTATGCCTACAAGGGGACGGGAGATGGCTATGCCAGGCTTAGCCAGACCGTCGACATTGCGGGGACGGACGTCGCTTTCGCTGCCAGCGCGAAGATCTCTGCCAGTGCTACCTCGACCGCTTGGGCAGTGGCATCACTGGTGATTTCCTATAGGGATGAAGGTGGTGAGATGCTAGGGGAAACGAGCATCTGCGTCCGGACGCAGCACTGCATGTGGACAAATACCCCAACGTTCCACATGATTGATGCAGTGCCTGGCGAATGGACGGACTATGCCGTCAACGTTGACGAGGAGCTAGCTAATCTCCCTGGTGTCAATCCAACCCATGTCAAGCAGATCCAGGTTTCTCTCTACGCTTTCGTAGACCACTGCTGAGGTGGAACCGAGACGGCGGAGGTCTCCGCCGATGATATCTCGTTGGAGTTCGACCTGGATCGCGTGTACCTGACGTTGGATGGAGTGACAATCGATGATGACATGCTTGGCGCCTCCTATGGCGACGGCGATGGCGTGATCGAGTTTGACGAAACGATTGAACTGACGCTTGCACTGCACAACCTGGGCCATGTGGATGCCTACGACGTAACCGCCGGGATCACGACCGGATCGAGCTTTGTTGGCCTATGCGTGAGTGAAGTCTCCTTTGGCGACATCCTGTCCGGGGAGACGGTCGCCAGTGACGAGCCCTTCGTTTTCCATGTAACGCGCGATGTGCCCAACGGTGACGTCATTGCCTTCACGGTTGAGATTAGCGAGGAGCCCGGGCTGTTGGGTCTTGACTTCGAGGTCCTGGCCCCCATGTATCATGTGGGCATTGTCGACATCGACGATACGGGTGGTGGCAATGGCAACGGTATTCCTGACCCGGGAGAGACAGTCGAGATCACCCTAATGGTCAGCAATGTCGGTGGTACGGATTCCCCTGATCTGGAGGCAGTACTGGGTACAGCTTCGGACTTCTTCATCCCCGATGGGACTCCGCATCCCTTGGGCGTTCTGGCGGTCGGGCAGAGCGTGACTCCCGGTGCCTTCACGGTTGAAGTTTCCGCCGCCTGTCCCCCGATCTACACGCATAACCTGCGCCTCGTTCTGAGCGGGCCGAACCACTACTGTGCACCGGTTCCATTCATTTTCTCCGTTGGCGAGATCTTCGCCGACGACATGGAGGAGGGCACCGCCTTCTGGACCCACTATGCTGGGCAGGGGAGCTGGCTTGACGAATGGCATCTAGAGACGCATCGCAATCATACCCCAGGTGGGGAGTCTAGTTGGAAGTGCGGCGGTGCGGGGTCAGTGCCCTATACAACTCTCCTCTACTCCATCCTGCAGACGATCGAGTTTGACCTGCCTGCGGGTTGCCACTTGAGGTTCTGGCACTGGATTGACGCGGAAACGAGCGTGACCTACCCGGACTACTGCTACGACGGGGGGCTGATGGAGATTACGCTTGAAGGCGGGTGGAGTTGGCTGCCGCTCACGCCGGAGGGTGGTTATCCCTACTTGATCCGGGACGGCGCAACGCCCGGGCCGTTTGCTGCGGAGACCCCGGTCTGGTCAGGTCAGCAGGGCTGGACGGAGGTGATTGTAGATCTCTCTGCCTACGAGGGGCCTATCATGCTGCGCTGGGCCTTTGGCAGCGATGGCGCCGACGTGAGGGAGGGCTGGTACATCGACGATGTGCGCATCTGCATGACGCCACCCGCGGCGGTTGAGCCGGGCAGTGATGATGCGCAAGTGATCATCCGCCCGCTGCTTTTCCCCGCCTGCCCGAATCCAGTGACGATGAACAGCGCGGCCGGCTGTGGTGCTTCTGATGTGGTCCTACGCTTCGCATTGCCCGAACCTGCTGAGGGAAAGCTCATGCTGTTTGACACGAGCGGGCGCCTGATCCGGGTCCTGGCTTCAGGTACGTTCGAGCCAGGACAGCATCAAATCACCTGGAATGGCCGGAATGCGGCGGGTCGCCAGGTAAATGCGGGCGGCTATTTCTACCGCCTTTCAGTTAATGGAGCGAGCCAAACGCAAAGGCTAATCGTTGTCAGATAGTATCATATGACCCCAGGAGGGGATAGAAGGGACCGAGCCAGGGGATAGAAGGGACTGAGCCAGGGTTGAATGATACGAACTTGCGATAAGTATTACTTCTGACTGGGGTGTCTTTTGAACCGATGGAGGCAAGTGAGTGAGTTCTCAGGCGAGTGGTAGTAGCGCTGTCCCGGGGGCTCATCTGGTCGTAATGGCGGCCGGACTGGGAAGCCGGTATGGCGGGTTGAAACAGATGGACCCGATCGGTCCCTCCGGTGAGATCATTTTCGATTACACAGTATACGATGCATTACGGGCGGGATTTACGAAGGTCGTGTTCATCTTGCGCAGGGAGATAGAAGAGGCCTTCAGGGAAAAGGTGGGCCGATCCGTAGAGAAGCGCATCGATACGGCCTATGTTCTCCAAAGCCTTAATGATCTGCCTGCGGGATTTCAGCGTCCGCCCGATAGGACGAAGCCCTGGGGCACCGCTCATGCTGTCTTCTGCGCGAGGAGCTGCGTGGATGTTCCTTTTGCCGCGGTCAATGCGGACGACTTCTACGGTGCTGGCGCCTTCAGGATTCTCCGTGATCATCTGGTCAAGGCGTCAGATCATCGCGGTGTCGGCGATTACTGCATGGTCGGCTACGCGCTAACCAACACGCTCAGCGCACATGGTCACGTGGCGCGCGGCGTCTGTAGTATCACCGGGGAAGGGTTCCTCTCGGCCGTCGTTGAGCGATCCCGGATTCAAAAATTCCCGACCAGAATCAAGTATGCCGAAGCCGGGGGCAAGTGGACGAGCATTCCTGCAAGCAGCGTGGTTTCGATGAACATTTGGGGCTTCACGCCCTCTTTCTTTGCACACCTTGAAGAAGGCTTCCAGGCATTCCTTGAGGAGAACATTGCCGATGTGAAGGGGGAGTTCTACCTCCCGACGATCGTCAACACACTCATCCAGAAAAAACAGGCGAATGTGAAGGTGCTGACTACAGACGAGCACTGGTTCGGGGTCACATACAAGGAGGACAAGCTCGCAGCAAAGCAGGCGATCCTAGAACGCGTCCGCCTGGGGCTCTACCCAGAACAGCTCTGGGGTTGACCGCCCCCTCCATTTCTCTACGCAATCTATCGAGCCGGCGGTGTCATTGGAGTGGCCATACCCACGCTGGTGGGGATACTGAAGGTTGCATCGCTCGTGTCCGTGGCGGATGTAGTCAGATCCGTCACCCGGATCGCGTAGCCGCAGGAATCGCCAGCGCACGGGGCGGCCACCCAGGGGAAGGTCTGGCCTATTGGGGTGCTGCTGGAGATGGTTGCACAAAGGCTTCCGGCGCGCAGAAGCTCGACCTTGACATTGTCGCCAGCCGGCCCGGCGTGGGTCCAACTGAGCCCATAGGTGCTTCCGGTAACGAGAATCTCGCCGCCATTAGGGTATATGACAGTCAGTGAGCTGGGGGTAGGGGAGATGATAAAAGGGGCGTTACTCACGTCACTGGCGGCGGTGGTCAGATCCGTCACGCGGACCGTGTAACCGCTCGAATCGGTACCGCACAGGGCAGCAGACCACGGATAGCTGCCGCTGTTGGCAGCGTGGCTGGCGATCGTGTCGCAGACGGTACCACTCCGCAACAGCTCGATCCTCACCGAGTCCCCAGCGGAGCCCGCATGTGTCCAGGTTATCGCGTAGGACGTTCCTTCATCCCAGGTCTCCCCGCCGTTGGGGTAGGTGACCGTGAGAGAGCTGGGGTGCGGGGAGATGCTGAAGGTAGTGTCGCTGACATCGCTCACCCCAGCTGTGGGATCGGTTATGCGCACCCTATATCCAGTCGAATCCGTGCCGCAACGAGCTGCGGTCCAAGGAAGGTTCCCGCTGTTCGCGGCGCTCGCGGCAATAGTGTCACACGCTGAGCCATCCCGCAGCAATTCGATCAATACTGTTGACCCGGCGACCCCGGCATGGGTCCAGATAATGGCGTAGGAGTTTTCCTCAATCCATAACTCACCCCCATTGGGATAGGTCAAAGAGAGGGAGCTGGGCGTCGGGATGATCGAAAAGGTACTGTCACTTGCGTCCGTAGCTCCGATTCCATTGTCTGTGACGCGGATTGTGTAGCCAGATGAGTCGCCTGCGCAGGGCGTAGCCAGCCAGGAAAAGCTCCCGTCCGGATCGGTGCTAGAGGTGATCGTATCGCACACCGAGCCGTTGCGCAGCAGTTCAATGCTAACGGATTCTCCTGTCGGCCCCGCGTGGCTCCAGGAGATCTCGCAAGCGGTCCCCTCGTTCCAGATCTCCCCACCATTGGGGGCTGTTACAGTGAGAGCTACGAGGATGCAAAAGCTGTTGTCGCTTTGATCGGAGCTGCCCGTGGTCAAATCGGTAACTCGTACGCGGTAGTCGCAAGAGTCACTGCCGCAGCGCGCTGCGGTCCACCAGAAGCTGCCCGAGTTTGCTGCGCTGACGGTGATGGTCACGCAGACCTCCTCCTCCTGAAGCAGTTCGATCTTCACCGAGTCGCCAGCTGTGCCCAGCACATTCCAGGTGATGCTATAGGCCGTGCCGGTTACCCACTGCTCCCCGCCGTCCGGATCACTCACGGTGAGGATCGGAGGAGGAATCGTGAAGGCTGCATCGCTCTCATCGCTGGCTGTGGTGGTCAGGTCGGTGATGCATACCTGGTAGCCAGAGGAATCGCTGCCGCAGCGGCCCGGGGTCCAGCTATAGCTGCCGCTGTTGGCCGCGCTTGAGGCGATGGTGTCGCACATGGTGCCGTTGCGTAGCAGCAGCAGTTTCACCGAGTCGCCGGCCGTGCCAGTGCTGGTCCAGGTGATGTTCTGCGAGATGCCGTCCCGCCAAGCCTCGCCGCCATTGGGCGAGAGAATGATTAGGGCCGGGGGCGGGATGCAGAAGGCCGCATCACTCGCATCGGTGGCACCGGTTGCCAGATCCGTGATGCGCACGGTGTAGCTGCACGAATCGCATGCCAGGGAATCGTTGATGCAGACAGCGGCGACCCAAGTCAATCTCCCGTTATTGAGCGTAGCTGCGACGATCGTATCGCACAGCGCGCTATTGCACAGCAGTTCAATGACTACCGAGTCACCCGCTGCTCCTGTGTGGCTCCAGAGAATATCATGCGCGCTGCCTGCCTCCCACTCCTCGCCCCCGTTGGGGTAGGTTACGGAGAGTGTGGTGGGCGTTGGGATGATACAGAAGGTTGAATCGCTCTCTCCAGAGACCCCAGTTGTTGGATCGGTGATGCGGATTGTGTAGGCGCATGGATCGCCCGCCAACGCCACGGCAGTCCAGAGGAAACTGCCGTCGTTCTCAGTGCCCCCCGAAATCGTGCTGATCAGGGAGCTGCCACGTAGCAGTTCGATAGCAACCTCTTCCCCTGCCGCTCCCTCATGTGACCAGAGGATGGCGTATGAGCTCCCTGCGTGCCATTGCTCACCTCCAACAGGATAGGTAACCGTGAGCGAGCTGGGGGTGGGAGAGAGTGTGAAAGTGGAATCGCTCTCGTCAGCGTAGCCTGTGGTCAGATCGGTGACGCGTACCGCATAGCCTGCGGAATCGACGCCGCATGCCACCGCCGTCCACGGAAAACTGCCGTCATTGTCTGTGTTGGCAGTGATCGTCAGGCATACTTCGCCGCCATGAAGCAGTTCGATTCCGGCGGAATCTCCAGTCACTGCGGAGTAATCCCAGGTTATGTCGTACTGACTCTTCTCGGCCCACAGCTCCCCGCCGTTGGGGGACGTAACAGTAATCGGCGGAGGAACCGTAAGGATGCAAAACGGTTTCGTGCTCTCGTTCAGGGCACCAGTCACTAGGTCTGTGATGCGGATCGTGTAGCCGCAGGAGTCGGTGCCGGATGCAGCCACAACCCAGGAGAAGCTGCCAATGTTGTCGACGCTCGCGGCGATTGTGTCACAAACCGTCCCGCTGCAGAGCAGCTCAATCCTTGCCTGGTCCCCCCGGATGTCAGAGGAATGCCAGAGGATCGGGAGGATGTCGCCCAGGACGGTTCGATCGATGTCCATGGCGGGATCCAACTGGAGGGTCGCGCCACGGAACTCGGATATGATGAACTCCGCACTGGAGCGATCTGATCTTCCGCTGTTGAGATCCTTGATGCGCACCCGATACTCGGCTGTATCAGCGCTGCATGGCTCGCAGGTCCACAGATGGGTGCCATCGTCCGCCGTGCTGTCGGCAATCGTTAGACACGCCTGGCCATCGTGGAGCAGTTCGATCCGTATGTCCGATCCGCACGGGCCGTCGCTCTGCCATCCGAGGGCATAGACCTGACCGCTCTTCCAGACCTCACCTCCGTTGGGTAATTGGAGCGACAGGTTGCACTCCGGCTGAACCGGATCCTCATCATTACTGCAGCTGACAAGCAGGGCGGTCATCAGTATGCATGCCGCCACAAGACCGGGCGCTAATCTGCGAGACATTTGGACACCCCTGTTTTCTACACATCCCACGTCCCGCATAGTCGGCAAGTTGAGGTATCTTCTTTTTGGAAAACGGGATAGGAGCAGATGACGATGTGGCCGCAATGGCGCTGGCTGCCGGGATGTCCACCGGCACAATCAGACCATGACGTCTGGCACTTCCATTTCCCCATTCTTGAAGGCCTTCAGAAAGGCCTCGACGACTGCAGGATCGAAGTCCGCATCGGAACCCCTGACGATGATCGCCTTGGCATCAAATGGAGACATGGCCTTGCGGTAGGGGCGGTCGCTTGTCAGGGCGTCGTAGACGTCGGCAACGGAGATGATACGCGCCTCCAAGGGGATCTGTTCCCCGCTGACGGTGCTTTTCCCAGAGCCGTCGAACTTGTCGTGATGCGCCAGAATGATCGGGATCACTCGCCGCAACGGCCCGGCGGCGGGCTCCAGTATGGTTCCACCCATATGGATGTGTGCTCGCACTTGACGGAATTCGTCTTCTGTCAGCTTGGCGGCCTTGTAGAGAAGCTCCCGGCTGACGTCTAGTTTGCCAATATCGTGCAGGAGCGCCGCTGCGCGGATGTCTTCTATCTGTTGGGGGCTAGTGCGTAAGTAGGAGGCGATCTTGGCAGCGTAGACGGAGACCCGATAGCAGTGGTTCTCCGTGTATTTATCCTTCGAGATGAACTGGCGGAGGATCAGCAGAAGGCCATGATATGTTCCCCGCAATTCGTGCAAGCGGGCGTTGTGTTTGTCGTGGAGCATCCCCATCGTGTAGCCGGTGATCACCAGAATACCGGCCCAGGCTACCAGATCGAACCAGCGATCCTGTCCGGCGTGGGCGTTCGCCACGACGGTGAACCACCGCGGATTGAAATGCGCCAGAAGCCCAATCAGTAACGCACTGGCGAAGGCGGTCAGTGTAGCATGGCGCTTGCCGAAGAAGTAGGCCGAGAACAAAGTGGGCAGAGTGTAGAATCCCAGAATCATGCGCTGCCCTGTGATCAGGTAGTTCATGACCCCAGTGATGACCAGCATTGAGAGGATCAGCCAGAGTTCCTTGTTCACCTCCATGAGTCTGCTCGGGAGGGGAGGGAATGCTAATCTCAGTTGA
>JAGMDA010000111.1 GCA_023128935.1 Candidatus Eiseniibacteriota bacterium
TGGGCGAGGTGGCGGGCGACCGGCCGGCCAGCGTCACTGCGGCGCGATGCCGGGCCCTGATTGCCCTGGAGCGCTTTGATGAGGCTGGGCAAGCAGCCGCGCAGCTCGAGGAGTTGGCCCCGGCATCGGAAGAAACCTACGCTTGTATGGGACACCTCCTCTGGTTCCAGGGTCGGCGGGCAGAGGCCGTGGAATGGGTGACACGGGCCATAGATGCAAACCCCAACCGGGTGGAGAACGTCCGCCTCTACCTGGACCCGGAGTTCCCACGACCCGAAAAGGACCCCATCAGAACCCTCGATCGGTTGATGAAGAAATACCCGCAATCTTGGGCATTGGAGTCGCTTGCGGCATCACTCTTTATGGCCAAAAAGGATTGGGACGCCGGTGTGGTGCTGGCGATCGATGCGGCGGCCCATGGCGCAGCAGACGAGCTCCTGGTCGAGCTGACCGGGCGCATGGGCCACCGTGGTCTGCACAAAGAGGTGGCCAGGCTGGCGGAACGAGCCGGGGGTTGGAGCAAATTCCTGGAAAGCGACGCGCTTCTGCGCAGCAACCTGGCGGCTTCTCTACAGCAGGTGGGCCAGGCAGAGGCGGCGCGCTCGCTCTGGTCTTCGGTGTATGCGGACGGAAGCGTTCATCCTCAGATTCGCCGGAGAGCGGCCGAGGCGCTAGAGCAGTGTGAAATACATTGCTAGAATGGTGGGAAGTGCAAGCTCTCCTGGACTGGCGGCTAGTCCGGGCTGATGACCAACCCTCTGCTCACGCTGCGCGTATCTACTGGCCCTGGCTGCATGCGCGTGGCTGCCCCCATGAGTCTTGGCACTGGCAGGGTGTGCCCAGAATTGGGTAGCATGGGTCCATCTTCGCGGCCTATGCTGCCGGCGCATTGGGAAGGAATGGATGGGAGCGAATGGGTCCTGGTGGGCTCCCGGGCCTTCAAAGCCTGTGTCGGGCGCTTCGCGCGTCCGAGGTGGGTTCGATCCCCACACGTTCCCGCCAATTTCAAGGGCGGTTCCCTCTGGGGAGGCGCCCATTTTGGGGTCCCGCTTATGGGCTGAACGGATGTTGAGGCGACGCGCACAAGCGGCAGCAGCCCTCCTGGCAATCTGGCTTCTCATCCCTCCGATGGCCCAGGCTCGGGAGGCAGTGGACGGGGGTGCTGGTCCGCCGTCGGCAGGGCCGTCAGAAGCCACCACCGGACGGTTTGACACACCCACGTGGGTGGCGCTCCGGTCCCTAGTGATGCCCGGGTGGGGGCAAGCCAAGAATGGTGCTTGGCTGAAGGCGCTGTTGGTGGCAGGCGTTGAAATGGCCTTCATCGAGCGCTTGGTCTTTGAGAACCGCATGGTTCATGAGTATCGGGACAAGGCGCTCGCTGATCCGTCTGAGGCCGCGTTCTATCAGATGAAGACGGAGCGGCACGAGAGCCATCGCCGCGACTTCATCTGGTGGACCAGTTTCTTGGTGGCGCTCGCGATGGGCGATGCGTACGTGGATGCGCATCTGCATGACTTTGATGTGCGCCTTCAGGCGGAACCCAGCATCGAGCCGGGTGGCCAGGATGAGTCCGTAGGGCTTGCGGTGCGTGTGTCCTTGGGGCTCCGGTTCTGAGAGCGATCGGTGGTGCCTATGGCTGGAAGAAGAGATCACGTTCGCAACTTTTGCATTGTGGCGCACATCGACCATGGCAAATCGACGTTGGCCGATCGGATCCTCGAACGTACGGGTGCCATACCTGCCGGGAAGATGCGGGCGCAAGTGCTAGATGATATGGATCTGGAACGTGAGCGTGGTATTACCATCAAGGCCCACGCGATCAAACTTGAATACACGAGCCGCGACGGGGATACCTATGAGCTCAACCTGATCGACACACCCGGGCACGTGGATTTCAGCTACGAGGTCTCGCGGTCCCTAGCGGCCTGCGAGGGTGCCATTCTGCTGATCGATGCCACCCAGGGCATCGAGGCCCAGACAGTCTCGAACTTGTACATGGCAATCGATAACGACCTCGATATCCTCCCGGTGCTCAACAAGATCGACATGGATGCCGCGCGGCCCGACGACGTGAGGCAGCAGGTTGCCGATCTGCTCGGTTCACCGCCTGACGAGGTTCTGGCGGTTAGTGCCAAGACAGGCGAGGGTGTTGATGAACTGCTTGAGAAGATCATTCGGGTATTTCCCCCTCCTCCAGAGCGGGAGGAGGGGCCCATGCGTGCGCTCATCTTCGATTCGCAGTTCGATAGTTACCGGGGCGTGATCGTACACGTCCGGGTGATGGATGGGGCTCTGAGGGCTGGTCAACGGATCTGTTTCCTGGCAACCAAGAAGGAACACGAAGTCCAGGAGGTCGGCACATTCCGCCTGGGATTGCAACAGTGCGACTCGCTGCGCGCGGGCGACGTCGGATACGTGATTGCAGGCGTCAAGGATGTTGCCGATGCAGGCGTTGGAGATACCCTCGCGGGGTTTCCGGCTGATGGGGTCACGCCACTCCCGGGTTATGCTCCCATGAAGCCGATGGTCTTCAGCGGGCTTTTCCCCGTCTCCACGGAGGACTACGGGGACCTCAAAGATGCCCTTGCCAAGTTCCGGCTCAACGATGCGGCCCTGAGCTATGAGCCGGAGACATCACTGGCCCTGGGCTTCGGTTTTCGCTGTGGGTTCCTTGGTCCCCTGCATCTCGAGGTCGTTCAGGAAAGGATTCAGCGCGAGTACGGTCTCTCGATCATCGCCACGACGCCGAACGTTTCCTACCGGGTTCATCCAAAAGGAGGCGGGCCGCCTGAGATCATAGACAACCCCAGCCGCATGCCGGATATGGGCACAGAGGAGCGGATCGAAGAACCATTCATAATTCTTCACCTGGTGGTTCCCCCCGAGAGCATCGGCATGGTGATGAAGCTCCTGCAGGAGCGGCGCGGCATCCAGCGCAACATGGAGCATCTGGACGCCAGGCGCATGCGGCTCGAGTATCTGGCTCCCCTTGGGGAGATCCTGTATGGCTTCTTCGACCGCCTCAAGACAGTGACGCGTGGCTATGGGACAATGGACTACGAATTCTACGGCTACCGTGCCTCAGACATGGTCAGGCTCGATGTAATGCTCAACGGGGAGAAGGTAGACGCGCTCTCGCTGATTGTGCACGAGGAGAAGGCCTACGAATGGGGGCGTCGTCTTGTCGATCGCCTCAAGGACCTGATCCCACGCCAGCTGTTCAAGATCGCCATCCAAGCTGCCACCGGCAGAAGAGTCATTGCCCGCTCCACGGTCAATGCCCTGCGCAAGGATGTGACGGCCAAGTGCTATGGCGGGGATGTGACGCGCAAGCGCAAACTCCTGGAAAAGCAGAAGGAGGGCAAGAAGCGCATGAAGCAGATCGGCACCGTGCATGTTCCCCAGGAGGCCTTTCTGGCGCTCCTGCGCGCGACTGATGAACAGCAGGGGAGGCGGAAGTGATGTGGCCGCTTGGCAGGTCGGGCGGACGACCGCGGCCAGTGTCGAAGGGGCGGGAGTTTGTCGGGAGCATGCTGGTTGCGGTAGTGCTCTTTCTGATCCTGCGAACCTTCGTGCTGCAGGCCTTTCGGATCCCGTCGGGCTCGATGGAGGAAACACTGCTGATCGGTGATTTCCTTTTCATCAATAAGCTCGAGTATGGCGCTCGTGTCCCGTTCACTTCTTTCCGCCTTCCGGGCTTTCGCCAACCCCGGCCGGGCGATATCATCGTTTTCCGGTTCCCCGGCTCCGGCAAGGCCGGCCAGCGCAAGGTGGACTATATCAAGAGGTGTGTGGCCGTAGGCGGCCAGAGAGTAGAAATGCGTGGCAAACAGCTATATGTCGACGGGGCCAGGCAGGATGAGTCCTATGCCCAGTACCGGAGTCCGCACGCGCCGCCCCAGTATGTCAGCTTCGGGCCCCTTACCGTACCGCCCGGGCATCTGTTCGTCATGGGCGATAACCGGGATCACAGTTCTGACAGCCGATTCTGGGGGACCCTGCCTATGGAGTTCGTGCATGGCCGGGCGTTTGTGCGCTACTTTTCATGGGATCCGGAGGCCAAGAGGATTCGCTTGCGCAGGATCTTCACGCCCGTTCGGTAGGGAGCTGCGCGTATGAATAGGGGTGAGGCCATCGACGGAGAGGTCCGGGAGATCTCGCTCTATATCCACACCCCCTTCTGCGTCCGAAAGTGCCGCTATTGCAGCTTCTACAGCGTGCAGAGTGAACCCCACCGATTCGATCCCTATCTGCGAGCTCTGGCAAACGAATGGCAGTTGCTCCGGGAAGAGACCGGATGGGACGATTCTGATCAGTGCCTCACAAGCATCTACGTGGGTGGGGGGACGCCTTCGGTGCTGGGA
>JAGMDA010000112.1 GCA_023128935.1 Candidatus Eiseniibacteriota bacterium
CACCGAGCTTGGGACAGAGGAACAGGATCGCGCAGATCATGCATAAATTGAGCACCGCCGCCGATAGCGCCGGGGCCGTGAAATGCCGCAGCGCATTCAGTGTCCCCATGGCAAGCGTCGCCATCCCGATGAAGAAGATGTAGGGAAAGAGCCACTGCGTGAGTGTAACGGTCAGTTCGATCTTGCCCGGCACATCGGCAAAGCCCGGCACAATGAGCGGAATGAGGTGCGGCGCCACGAGGATTCCAAGCAGGCTGACCAGCATCAAGGTGAGCGCCAGAAGGCTTGCGCAGTTGAGCACAAAGCGCTTCCATTCGCCCTCCTCGCCCCTCTCCATGGCTTCAGTCAATACGGGCACAAAGGCCGCGCTGAGCGCACCCTCAGCAAAGAGTGCCCGCAGCATATTGGGCAGACGGAAGGCAACCGTGAAGGCATCAGCGGCGATCCCGGTCCCAAAGAGGTAGGCGCGCGCCATGTCGCGCCCCACGCCAAGGACCCGGCTGAGCATCGTTCCCAAGCTGAGCTTGCCGGCCGAGAGCACCCAGTGGCGCCCCCCTTCTCCTCTCCCCCGCTTGGAGGTGATGCCGGTTACTGGGTCTACCATGCGAGACTCACCAAAATCCTCTCGACTCAATGCCCGCGCCTTAGCCGTAGCACGCTTCGGAGCGCCCTTGCCGTTTCCACGGCATCAAACGGTTGCAGTTGTCCGCGCATATGCCTTAGGTGCCTCACGACGCAGCGCGCGCGACTCTCATGTATCTGCGCCGCCTTGGTCCGCCGGGCAACGGGTGCTCAATCTCCGCGCCCCCGCCTCCGCCTCGGACTCAAGAGGCCATTGGGGATGCTGTCAAGGCTGAAACGACGGGCCGCACGAGGATCACCTAAGGTGCGGCGCTGGCCGGAGGTGGATTAAGGGTCGGTTCAGCTGATGAGAAAGAGGTTCTTAAGGGTTTCGTGTGGCCGATTCTTGGGAGATCAGCGGGGGGCCTTGAATGGAGATCCGGTCTTGCATAGTGGTCATCAAGGATCGGCAGGAGAAGATCGCAGAGCCTCGTGAGGGTGTGAATACGACTATCACTAAGATTCGCTGCGTCCTTGCCAAGATGCTCTGCAGCTTCACCAAGATGTTCTGCAAAAAAATGGCTGTGAAATCTGAATCTGCTGCAACAAATCGTTGTAGAATTCGAATATACTTGTACAAATACCTTGCGATTCGCCAATGTTTATGCTAGATTCAACTAGTTCTGCGCACCAAACCAACTAGTCGTATCATCTTGTTTCATCCATTGTGCCCTATCTCCTCGGAGGTCTGTATATGTCCTTCTATACTCTGGTAGTAAACCCTGCGGGCCGTGTTGCGGAAACTGCGGATCCTGCGGTCCGTATTCCTGCCACTGCGGCTGGCGACATCGGGGATCCTGCCACTGCTGCCGCTGGCGTGGATCCCATGGTCCGTGTTTCTGCCAAGGCTGCGGCCGCTACCACGAATCCAGCCACCGTTGCGGCCGCAACAGACGCTCCAGCCACCGTTGCCGCCGTCACCGCCGATCCTCCTGATACTGTGGTGCCTGTTTCCACCAAACTCTTCGGCTTTCAGGGTCGCCTTACAGCAGAAGAGGTCCATGCGCGACTGCGCCGCTCCCTGGCGGACATGCACAAGGCAGAAAGAAGCGTCTTTCTATGGTTCAGCGAGATCCAGGAGCGCCGCCTTTACCGCCAGCTCGGATACTCTTCGATTCAGGCATATGGATACGAAGAGCTCGACTTCACCGCAAACCGGGTAAATCGGTATCTGCACCTAATGAACGATCTCGAGCGCTTGCCCCTGATCAGCGAGGCCCTGCATTCGGGGAATCTCGGCTGGACCAAAGCGCGTGCGATTGTGAGGGTATCTAGTTCGGCAAACGAGGAGCACTGGTTGAAGGCGGCCATGCGCTTGAGCCGGCGCGATCTGGAATCGAAGGTAACGCGGGCGCGGATGCAGGCGGCAGCCCGGCGCAGGGGGAATCCCGAGCAGCCGGATCTCGCGCCGCGTGGCGGTCAGGCGTCCGAGAAGGTGCTGTCTGAGAAGGAGCCGTCCGAGAAGGCGGGGTCGGGAGGGCTTGGGGCTCAAGTACCGGACTACGCAGCGCTACAATCAGCAGATTCCACTGAAGCGCAGGCCAAGGGTACCCATCAGCCGCAGGGGCAGGATGCTGGTGAGTTGCAGTCGCAGGGTACCGGCACGCCCCAGTCGCAGGCTACCGGTGGGGATGAAGCGCCGGTCTTTCGCCCGCCCGCTGGGTCACCAAACGAGGCGCTCATCGATGACGGCCCGGTTTCAGTTGTGTTCCGTTTCATGGCGCTTGATCTGGCCCGCTATGA
>JAGMDA010000113.1 GCA_023128935.1 Candidatus Eiseniibacteriota bacterium
CTTCCATCCACATTGATGTTGGTTCTTCCGACTGTCTTATTGATAGTAATACTGTGAGTGATGGTATTAACGGCATCCAGCTATGGTCGGATGACTGCACCGTCACCAACAACACTATCTACGATATGGGTAAGACCTACGCCGATACGAAAACAACTGACGATGGCACTTACTACAACTCGGCGATTCTTTACGGTGACATATATAATGTCAACACGCCAACTTCGGCAACCATAAGCTACAACAATATCTACGATAATTACTGGGGGCTTTTTGTTTACAACGGCACTGTCACCGCCGAGAACAACTGGTGGGGCAATGCCAGCGGACCCGCTGATGCAGCAAGTTACGGGACCTCTGGATACGAGGCCTACGGTGATGCCGTAAGCACCTATGTAGACTACGAGCCGTGGCTGCTTAAGGGATGGGAAACAGCAACAACCTACGACAAGACACTGGCTTTAAAGGGCGGCTGGACGCTGGTCTCAACCGATAACAGGATAACTGCTGGTGACTCAGAATGGGTAGGAAAAACACTGGCCTATACATATACAGTTAGCGGTAGCTTTGCGACAGCAACCCTTACCGATTTACGACCCGTGGATGCGCTATATGTGAAAACGGTCGGTGGGGGAGGAGTCGGAATTACCTATTCAGGAGGTGTACCGGTAGCAAGTTCTAAAGACCTTGAGGCGGGGTGGAACCTGATAAGCAGTGCCACCGCAACGGCGGCGGACACGGTTCTATCTCCGTTGCGGTATGTTCAAGTAGGAGAGGAGCAGGGAGTAGGCTTGGCGACACTGGTAAGTCAAGGAAACTACAATCAGTTTACGGGTGCTTGGTATGTGGATGCCACTATCTGGGAAAACGTATCAGGCACAATGAGCCCGTTCGATGGCTACTGGGTGTACATGAATGCAGCCAAGAGCTTTGGAGTGATTCCAAATTAGCTAGTTTTAAGGGGGGGCTTCGGTTAATCGAAGCCCCCCGTCATCCACAAAGGAGATGAATTATGAGGAAGGCAACTATCTTTATAGTTCTGGCGTTGTTGTTGACCCTGTGTGCCACCCCTGTTTACGCTAATGGGATACCAGCACTTCCCCACGCCTTCTATGGCACGGTAACCATAAACGACAGTCCAGCACCTGATGGCACCCAAATATCAGCCACGGTAGATGAAGGAGAGGTGTTAACCACCAGTCAAAATCCAATTGCAACGGTGAATGGCAATTATGGCATTGACGGCCTTCACCTCTTGGTTCAGGGTTATGGTCTGAGTGGGGCTATAACCTTCTACGTGAATGGCGTTGAGGTAGAAGGTGCCACTGCTATTTTTGAAGCCGGTGGTGGACCAACTGAGCGTAATCTAGCAGTAACCGTCCCGGCCACTATAGGCTACAGCCCGTCAAGCTTTAGCTTCACGGCTACTGAGGGAGGGGCTAATCCGTCAAGCCAGACGCTAAGCATATCAAATACTGGTGTAAATCCCACTGCCATGGATTGGGCGGTGACCGACGATGCCACCTGGCTCAGTTTGAGCCCCACCAGTGGCAGTTCTAGTGGGGAAGTGGATAGTGTAACACTATCAGTAGATATCTCTGGGATGAGTGCTAGCAATTACAGTGCGACCATCACCATCTCGGGTACAGGGGCAACTAATACCCCCCGGACTGTGGCGGTAAGCCTCGCCATATCTGCACCTATAACCGCCCAGAAGGTGGAAACCATCCCTGCCGGGGAGACAGACTATATCATTGATTTTTCAGCCGAGGCAGGAACCATAATCACCGTAGATACCATTGGTGAAGTTACTATCACGGTACAAAAGTATGCAGATAATCCTCATCCCGAGGTGGCACTGCCGGCAAGCATGTTGCCTATATATATTGATATCTCGGTTGACAATCCTGATGCCATTGTCTGGCCGATGTATGTTGAGCAGACCTATACCGATGCTGAGATAGCCGGACTCGTGGAGTCTTCCCTGGGGATGTATTACTTCAAAGCCGGCGCCTGGCACCGGTGCTCACATACCGGGGTTAATACAGCAGCCAACACCATCTGGGCAAATATGACTGAGATTGAGCTTTCAGGAAGCCCGGTAGCCATTGGTGGAACAGCAGCACCCCCTCCAGAGGGAGGCGGCGGTGGGGCTCCAGTAATACCACCACCACCCCCAGGCGTTAGGGATGTATCATCCCTGATTACTGTCAATGGGGTGTTTACTCACCGCATTGCCATCCAATCCGCCGACAGACTAGCCCAGCTAACAATTGATAGGGGTACCCAGGGTCTTACCGAGCATAGGTTCCCACTCAGTGAGATAAGTATTATAACGATGGAAGAGCCGCCATTCGACCCGCCTGAAGGTGCTGTCATTATTGGACTGGTCTATGACATTGGTCCCGATGGAGCTACTTTTAGCCCGGCGATAACCCTGACCATAGAGTATGACCCAGAGACTCTGCCTGAAGGTTATGCCGAAGAGGATTTGGTTATAGCCTACTATGACGAGGCTGCTGAGAAATGGATAGAGTTGGACTGCATTGTTGACACTGAAAACGACACTATTACAGCTT
>JAGMDA010000114.1 GCA_023128935.1 Candidatus Eiseniibacteriota bacterium
AGTGCCAGGTCGATCTTTGCGCTCCGGCGGACGCCTTTCTGGATGGTTGCGATCTCGGCGCCACTCGCCCTGGTGTGTGCGATCTTGAGCGGTGCGCTGGAGGCGTTGATCGGACAGGTCTTTCCAATGCCGGAGGAGTACGCTATTCACCTGGCCCGGTTGCTCTACCCTGAGAACCCGGGTCAGTGGGTGAGGATCATAGCGATTGCCGTGATCATCATCCCATTGGGCGAGGAGATGCTCTTCCGCGGCCTTTTCCTCCGCGGGTTTGTTCTGCGATACGGGACAGTGCCAGCGCTGGCTTTCTCATCGTTGTTTTTCGCCTTTGTGCATCTGAACCCCTGGGGGTTTGTGCCGATTTTCCTGGCCGGTTGGCTATTGGGATGGTTGGTGCTTCGCAGCGGGAGCTTGTGGCCGTCGGTTTTCCTGCACGGCTTGTACAACCTATACAGTATTCTTATGCTCTACACCAGTTTGGAAGAGTCTCCCTCGGCGGAGGTGTTGTCTCAAGCAGACGCGGGCATTTGGGGGAGCTCTATGATGGTTGCGGTCTCCGCTCTGGTCTTGGTTGGCTGCATCGTTCTCATTGGGCGTCAGGGCAGGCGAGCGCTGCCATGGACGGATAGTTGCAACGCTGCAGCAAGCTGAAGGGTCGAGATCACGGGAGGAAGTGAAGATGGACACGGATCCGACGCGGGAGTACACGGATGCTTCACCGGTAGTGTCTTTGACAGTGGGGGAGTTCAAAGATATCGTGGCCCAAGCCGCGCGGGCAGACGAGGAGATCCCGGTTGAGATGGCCGGCCGATGGGAGAACGGGAAGATGATCCTCCGGCCCGGCCAGCCGGGCCAGCAAGAGAAGGTCATCCCTATCGAGGGCTTCTTTCATAAGATCGTAATGCTGCGTGACCGGCTGCGGGTTCTGGAGCAGAAGATCAATGGCCATCCGAAGCTGGAGGATGCCGAGAAGGTGGAAATGCAGCAGTACATCACGCGCGTGTACGGCTCGCTGACAACCTTTAATGTGCTTTTTCAATACAAGGATGACCAGTTCCACGGATCGGGCCGGGCACAGTAGCCCACCAGCCTCAGCGGAGCCTGGTGAGACATGAGGTCTAGACCAGTTTCGAGAGGTTCTCTGCAAAGGTCTTGGCATAGTCGGAATTCGGGAACACCGAGACCAGTACCCGTGCGGTTAATTCCGCCGCTTCCGCCATGGGTAAGCAGTACTGCATAGTACTGAACTTCCTCCGATAGGCCGCGACCTCCTCTCTCACATTCTTGTTATGGAGCACGCACTCGGCGAAGAATCCAGCCAGGGGTTCGAAGTCGGCTGCCCGCATGCCAAAGCGGGTCATTTCGGATACTCCGGTGCGCAGGCCACTGGAGACCAGGAAGCTTTCATCATCCGGCAGCGCCTGGTAGTTGCACACGATGTTGTTCTCCTCCAGGCGCCGCGCGATTTCATGCCCCGGCCCCTGCTCCGAGACCCGCAGTAGCACTTGGTGGGTTTCTGTGTAGCCGTCGGCCGGATCTCCCTGAACATCCAGTCCGGCTTGCTTGAGCGCCTTGGCCCATGCCTTGGCGTTGCGGATTACCTCGGCCTGGTATTCGTCCTTGAAGGCGTTCATCTCGTGGGTGGCCATCAGCAGCGCAAGTAGGGTACCCAGGTGATGATTGCTCGTGGAGCCAGGGAAAACGCGGCTCTTGATGTCGATCCAGAGCTTTGAGAGGGGCGTCTTCTTCTCGATGTTCGATGCGATAATGCCCCGCTGTGGTCCGAAGAAGGTCTTGTGCGTGCTCCCCGTCACGATGTCGGCGCCTTCACTGAATGGTTCCTGGAATGCGCCATACAGGCCGAGCACGTGCGCCATATCGTATATGATCACGGGCCGCGGGTCCCAGTCCTTGACGATGTCGTGGACAAACGCGACCGGCTCGCGGTAGATGAACATGCTCTTGCCGAAGATGATCAGCTCAGGTTTTGCCTTGTGAAGGATGTCTCCGAGCGCATCAGTGTCGATCTTGTACAGGTTCTCCTTCTGGATCGGGAAATTGGTGACGTTCTCCTTGCCGTCTTCGCGGAACTCCACATAATTGAAGAGCGCGCCCATCGGCTGGGAGGAAAGGTGGCCTCCCTTGGTGAGATCGTTGTTCATTACCGATTTGATTCTGCGCCAGGGTTCCCCCTCGGAGCGCTTGCGGTTCTTGAAGGCGGTCACAGCCTTGAAGACGACCTCATTGGCCATCTGCCCGCTGATCGCGCGCATCTCGGCGCGTGGACAGCCGAAATACGTGCACATGGCTTCCCGGGCTGCTTCCTCGATGTCGCGAATGAAGTCTATCCCCTGATAGAAATAGATCTCCTTGCCCTTCATCGTACGATGTTCGGCGTAACGTCCTGATGGATCGGAGATCTCCATGGCCTTCACGAGTAGGCTGGGCGTGTTCTCCGAGGGGATCAAATTAAAGCACTCCCTCTGGCGCCAGCTGTTGTTTTCTACGACTCTGTCGACCAGTTGACGTGCTTGATCAGTCAGGCTCATGGTTTTCCCCTCCCGCTTCTTCTCAGTTCTGTGCGCGTGTTGCCACGCAATGAATGCAAGCTCAGTCGATCCGGAAATCCCGCGGATAGAGGCGGACCAGACGGCTGCCCGGTTCGCGGGTTTCCAGGAACTCCTCGAAAGCACGAATCTGGAACTCAGGGGCGATCATGAAATGGATCGCTCCCCGGTCCTCGGTGGCAGCGTGGCCATAACCCGCCAGAACCGGCCCCAGGACCGATGGGATTCGGCTGCGGATCTGCTGAAGGATGCCGCTCTTGCGCGGTGAACAGCCGCTGGCTTCAGACGATTGCTGCCATTTCCTCCTGAGCCTCAAGAGACCCTCCTTGAAGTCCGCCACGCGCTCGGGCGTGACCCCATCGGCATAGTCATCTGCCATAGCGCGGCCTCGGGAGATGTAGGTGTCACCGCCGCGGTAGTCTCCAAAAGAGTTGGCGAGGGCGTAGTCGAGGAAGAAGGGGCCGTCGAGGGTTTCCGCGGCTTGGTCAAGGATCCTCGTGACGAACCGGATCGTCTCGGTGCCATCCGAGCAGCGCTCCGCATAGTAGGAAACGAGCCCACTGCGCGCACTTGAGCCGACACCATTTGAGTAGGCCAGACCCGCGCTCCAGGTCTGCATGAAGAGCCCATGGGAACCGGAGCCGCCGAAGATCTTGGAGGCCAGGTAGTCCAGCAACCTCGAGCGGAGCGGGGGGTCATAGCTGACGAGGTGCGCGGTATTGCTGAAGAGGGCATTGCGTGAGGATTCGAGCACTAGGGCGCAGTAGACCGGCCGGCTGTTTGGCCCTTGAGGGATCCAGGGACAGCGTCCTCGAAGGTTCTCGGTAATGACGCCCGTGTCGATCTGGCGATCGCCTCTATGCCTGCTGTTGGCGCCGGTCGCCATCTGCGCATCAGCGGCAGGCGCCTTGTTGCTCTCCGCGGCAATCCGTGAAGCGACATCCGTCATGTGGGCGATTGTCACGTCCAGGTCGGGCCACAACTGATCCACATTCTCGGCGCTTCCGGTGAGGTGTGCCCTCACGGGGCCTCGGCTCAAGAGATCCCGCACCAGCCCGCTGAGCTTGCACACCACGTTCTCTGGCGGCACAAGCAGGTCCTCGAGAACCTGAGCATACAATAGCACCAGGTCGTCGGAGAGCGTCTCATCCGGGACCGCGTCGAGTTCTGCCCGCAAGTACGCGGCCAAGTCGCCTGCCGGCTGTGCAGCGCCTTCCATCCGGTGTAGCTCGGCCATCAGGCTCGTGCGCGTGCCGTCCCACCGTTCCAGAATCTCGTTCAATTGCGCGGCGAGCTGGGCAACCGTCTCTATCGAGGACGCCTCCCGCAAGCGCCAGGAGAGACGGTTGAGATGATGTAGCTTGGTGAACATTGAGACGGCCGAGAGATAGATCCGATCCCCTTGGTAGCGATAGGAACTCACCGGGTTCCTGACCCAGTCCTCCTCCCTTCCAAGGGGCATTTCGCGGAGGGATGCGATCTGGCGGTCTACTAAATCCCGCAATCTGGGGAGCGCCGGTGATCCGATCCGCCCCGCGCTGTCCAGCAGGCGATCCATCCAGGCCAAGGCGGTGCGTGCCTCATCGACGCCGAGTCCAGAGCCATAGACGGCCAGCTCCACACGTCCGCCCTCTTCGCGGGGAAATGCCGTGTAGCGTGCCTCCAGGGATCGAATCTCCCGTTGAAGGCGCTGGCGAAGCGCATCGTATGCCAGCCAACTCCCATCTTCCTCCCAACAGCCGAGGTCTGAAATCAGCAGGGGCAGCAAGGGCAGGTAGATCAGATCATCGGAGCGGGTGTCAGTCACGTCAAAGTAAAGGCCGACATCTACCAGGGATGTGCGACTGAAGCGGTTGAGGCAGACCGGCGTTTCGATCTCCAAGCCCGTCTGTCCAGTGAGCGTCAGCGGCTGAATGTGGGTGTCGATTATCTGATCGAGCGTAAGTGGGGGATCGGGCAGGAACCCTGGCCGGTTGATGGCCTGCCTGGACAGCTCCAGCTCCGCGGTCCGGGCGTCAAAGTCGGTTCTGTATCTCCTCAGCGCTTCCTGCTCATCAGCGGAGTGATAGCGCTGCTTGATCGCATTCAGCGCATCTTGCAGGCGTTCGCGCTTGGCCTCGGACAGAGTGCGCGGCAGGCTTGTATCGGGATACGCTGCCACGCACACCGATGGGCAAGCCAGTCCCAAGCGTTTGACCATCTCCGGCCAGAAGTTGGGCCTGAGCATCTCGGCTTCCAGGGCTTGGCGCTGCTCGTTCTGGAGCAGATCCTTACGAAACTCGGGTTCGGCACAGAGTTCTCGCAGGTGGCCATACCAGAAATCCCCCGTCCCCCGGTAGCCGAAGCGGGGCGGCGCATCGGTCTGTTCGATCAAGTTGCGCCGTGAGGCTGCCAAGCTAGTCTGCACCTTCTCGTGGAACTCCTCCAGCTCCGCGCTGCCAGGCGTCAGCGAAGCAACCCAGAGCAGCCGTTCGGTCACTATCCGGCGCACTTCGCTCAGCGCCTCAGGACTGAGCAGGTCCAGGTCCAGTCCGTTCAGCCAGAGCATTGGGGAATAGCCCGGCGTGTTGGTGATCCACCCCGTTACCTGCGTGATTCCCGGCGGGCCGCGTCTGGTTGAGCGATCCACGAGGTCTCGGTATGTGTAGGAGGACTCGTCCCCAGCGAGCACATCCCAGAGTACCCGCAGGCGGTAGAGGTCCGTGGCGCTGAGATCCGCTCTCGGGTCCCAAGAGAAGACCGCCACGCCTGGCTCCGAGGTGCTGGCGCTGGGGAAGGGGAGCAGGCGAATCACCGGGTCCGCAGGTGGCTGGAAGGGTGGCACGGTTGCCGCGGCTCGGGCGGCCACCTTCCTGGCCGCGATACTTTCTGATCCACCACCGTTGCCATTGGGGAACCCGTTTGTGACCTTGCGCATGATGCCGTCGAGGTCTTCCAGGAAGTGGCAGAGCTCGAAATTCTCTGGCAGTCCGATAATCAGGCCCATGGTTTCACCGGGCACATAGCATCGCTCGAGAAATGCGCGAATGTGCGCGGGGTTCATGGTTCGGATCGCTGCGGGCCGACCCCCGGATTCGAGGCCCACCGGATGCCCGGCGCCGTAGGCGAGTTTGCGAACTTCACTCCAGGCGATGGTTCCAGGCTTCTCGAAAGCGCTTACCATCTCCAGGTAGACCGTGCCCTTCTCCTCGAGCGACAGCTCCCCGGTGATTTCATCTTCCACCACCCCGAGGTGTGCGACCTCACGGCGGATCTCCTCGTCTGTGAAGTCAGGATGGAGCAGGGTATCCAACAGGCGGTAGGTCAGTTCCAGGAAGGATTGCCGGCCGCCGGCGGTGTGGAAGTGGTAGATGGTCTTGCAGCGCCAGGTGCCGGCGGAATTGCTGCCCATGGACATATCGAGTGTCAGACCGAGCAGCCGGCCCTTCTTGCCCTTGCCCAGAACCAGATGCTCCGCGGTGTGGGGCTCTCCCCGATCCGAGACGGGCAGCGTTTGCACCCAGATCATGGCTTGGGGCACTGAATCGAAGCGCAGCAGGTCGACCGGTATGCCGCTTGGTTCGTGGATGAAACGTGCCCCCATCGCCCGGTCGCCTGCGGCCAGGTAGAGCGCAGCGGCACGGAAGGAACCGATCAGGGTGCTTTCCTGAAGGGAATCCAACGCCGTGGACGCCTGGGTGCCCCAATCCGTTTCCTGGGCCCGGGCAAACTGGAGTGGATTGGCAGGGCCGCCCAGTGGCAGGCAGTGGCCAAGGGCCAATAGGAACAGAAGCGCGAGGTGCGCGCGAGCGGAGTTGGCAGAGTGCTTAGCGCAATGCAGGTGCGAAGCCTTGCTGCGCTGGTTGTTGGCAGGCTTGGCGCGGTGATCAGCGGCCGGTATGATATTGTGGTCTGCATGCCAGTGGTGCGGTGTTGAGCCCTGATGAATCATCTGACCTGCTTTCTCCCAATCAAAGCTGATTTCCTGTAAGCCACCGTCGTGCTTCATGACCATAGGCGAATATCTGACGCTCACCCTTTGGCCGCCTTTGAACACCCAGTCCCGTGGCTCGGGTTGCGTCGGATATCGACGTACTTGCGGGCACAAATAGTGGAACAGGGAATCCATAAGGACGGCGAGTGTACAGCTGGATGAAACTAGGTTCCAGGTGGTTTGTGCTCTGGCCGGGCGAGAGATGCGGATTTAGAGGGCGCTCAAGGCGTTTTGGGTGGTGCGGCAGTCGACTTTCCCAGTAGGCTCTCCGGAGGTGCTGTGCGGGGTGGTTTCGGGCGGTTTCGGGGTGGTTTCGGGCGGTTTCGGGGTGGTTTCGGGCGGTTTCGGGATGGTTTCGGGCGGTTTCGGGGTGATAGCCCTGCGGAGTGGTGCGGGGGATGAGCCTCCCACTTGGGTAGGTCCGCGGATGCGACAGGAGGATGCTTTCGTGAGTTCTCGCATGAAGTCCGCTGTGTTAGGACGATTCCCAGCGACACGGGCTGTTGTGGCACTGGCTGTGACACTGAGCCTCCTGGGATCGATGCAGCCCGCGGCAGGCGGGTGGAAGGTGACCGAAGAGATCCGCGATGGTCTCAAGTGGGTGCACAACCCGGCGACGCCAAAGGAAGGATCCGAGGAAATCCGCCTGCGCGAGCGCTGGCGATTGGGAGGCGATGACGAGGAGGACGAGCTCTTCGGTGTGGTCAGCAGTGTCTTCAAAGATGACCAGGGCAACATCTGCCTTCTCGACTCTCAATTGAGCGAGATCCGGATCTACAACCCCGATGGAGAACTGCTGCGGTCCATGGGCGGTCCTGGCGAGGGGCCCGGGGAGTTCCAGGGTGCGGGGGGAGCCTGCCTGCTTCCGGGCGGGGGCTTTGCCGCCGTCCAGACTTGGCCCGGCAAGCTGGTGATGTTCAAACCGGACGGAGATCCGGCGAGTACGCTGGTACCCAGGATCACGGGTGAGAACTCCACCATGGGTTTCCTCGTCATCTTTGGGGCGGCCGCGGTCGGGGAGAACCTTGGCATTGCCTGCATGAACCAGACCTTCACTCAGGGCACGCTGCGGCGCAACCATGTCTTGGGGGTCTTCGATCTGGAAGGAAACCAACTGGCTCGCCTGTTTGATATCCAAGAGGAGGCGGACATGAGCCATGGGATCCCGATCGATGAGAAGAGCTCCGGGCGATTCCAACGGCGGTGGGTTGTTGCCCCTGACAGCACTATCTATGCAGTAGCAGAGTTCTATGGCTATGAGATCCATGTCTTCGATTCTCGCGGCCAGGCGCAGCTGGTGATCGAGCGGGAATACGAAAGGCTGCGGCGTACGCCTGAGGAAAAGCAATTCGTGGAGGAGATCATTGCCGGGGGCACACGGATGGTGCCCAATGCGCAGATCACGGTCGAGGATTCGCACCAGGACATCACGGCCCTCCAGATGGGTCCCGACGGGATGCTATGGGTACGATCGAGCATGGGGATATGGAGGGTCCCCGATGGCGTGCTCGGCGTCTACGACATATTCAGCCCCGATGGGTACTACATCCGTCAGGTCACACTGCGCGCGGAGGGCAATCCTCGTGAAGATGCGGTCTATATGCTGGGAGACCGGGTGGTCGTGGTGCGTAGTTTCATGTCTTCGCTGATGGGCGCGCTGGGCGGCAGTGAGTACGAGGAAGAAGAGGACCTGGAGGAAGAGGGCGTCACGATCATCTGCTATGATATGTAGCGGGCGGTTTCTCAAGCCTCCAAGCTGGCGGGCATTGACTCCTCCCGAGTCCTGGCGCTTGCCGGAACCCCTCTCTCCCCGACCTGTGCACACACTTCTTCTGTTGCTGGGGCCACGCCGGTTCCAGTGTGGTCTGCGGTTGCCCGGTCCTGTTGGGGCCAGCCCAGCACTTCGCGATAGAGCTCCTCGAGCTGCAGCGCAACTTCCCGCCAGCTGAACCGCTTGGCCTTCTGCTGTCCGCGCAATCCATAACGAACGCGTTCTTCGGGATGGTCCAGGAAGTGCTCGATGCCGGCGGCCAGGGCCCGGCTGTCTTCCTGCTCCACCAGTAGGCCGTCATGGCCATGTTTGACCACATCGCGGTAGCCATCGATGTCGAAGGCTACCACAGGCAGACCCGCCGCCATCGCCTCCAGCAGAACCATTCCAAAACTCTCACTTCCCAGGCTGGGTGCGCAGAAGACGTGCGCTGTGGCGTAGTACTCCGCCAGCTGCCGCCGGGGTACGAAACCCACGAATTGCACTGCATTGCGGATCGTTGCGGGCAGGTTACGCCGGACCCGCGCCCGGTCAGGGCCGTCTCCTACAACCAGCAGTTCAACGTCGTTGCGGCGCTCCCGGATTTGGCGAAATGCATCCAGCATGTGGGGCAAGCCCTTGCGTCGCACAAAGGCACCCACGAAGAGGATCCTGAGTGGTCGCCCATTCTTCCGCCTCGAGCCGTTTCCGCTCTGCCCAGCTATCTTTGCAAAGAAGCTGAAGTCCACGCCGTTGGGGATGACACGGTACTCTCCAGGGAATAAAGACATCGCGGCGCGCTGGGCCGAACGGCTCACCGGCACACGCGCGCTCAGGCGGCCGAGCAGCCTGTTCAGCTGAGGCCGGAAGAGTTGAGTGAGCAGGTCGCGGCGGTAGTAGCTATGGAATGTGCCAACGAGCGGGCAGCGGGCCTTACTTATGGTGAGTAGCGGGAGCGTGGGCATGAGCGGGTTGTGGATGTGCAGGAGATCGAAGTGCTCCCGGTGCAGGACCTCCTCCAGACGCAGGCCCAGTTGCCAGCCCAGGCTAATGCGCGAGAGGCTGCCGTTGTAACGCAGCGGCAAGCTGCGGCCCAGGCGGATCACACGTGGGTGACGCTCAGGGATATCCCCGCGGATGTTGCTTGTCAGGACCACGACCTCGTGGCCCAGGAGACGCAGCTCTACTGAGAGGGCGCGAATGTGTTCGCTGATGCCTCCCGGTTGGGGATAGTAGAACTCGCTGACCATCCCGATCTTCACGGGATCGCTGCTCCTTTCGCCAAGCACCCGGTAACCTCCGCGCGCGCTTCCTCCGCATCGTGCAGAGGATAGAGCATACACCATTGTTCCGGATGATCCAGGACCCCCTGTTCCAGTACCCGTCCAAAGGCGGCCACTGGATCTTCCCCCTCCGGCAGGGGCGGACAGATCTTGATAACATAGCCAGCCTTCTCTCGCAGTAGAAAGGCGGGCAGAAGAACCGCCCCGGCCCGGCGGGCCAGATCCATGCCAGCAGAGGGAAAATGCCGCCAGCCACCCAGAAACCGCGCCGGTCGCTTACCACTTCCGCTGCCTGTCCCCATGCCGAAGACTCGGTCTGCCACCAGGCCTACCGCTCGTCCTTCCCGGAGCAACCGATAGAGGCTCCGGCCTGACCCGTTGACGGCCAGCACGCGAATGCCACAGCGCGCACGCAGGCGCACGAAGAGCTGGAAGAGCGCATCAGGCTCGAGAGCCTCTGATACTGTTGTAAGCTGTGGTAGCCGGGTACTCAGCCAATGTGCGAGCAGATCCCAGTTGCCCAGATGGGCTGAGAGCAAGCAGATCGGCCCTGCTGCAGCTGCCTGCTCCAGGTGGGCAAGTCCCTCCACGCGGATGGGCAAGTGCATGCTGCGCTCAGGCCGCGTAACTAGGATCAGGAATTCCCCCCAATAGCGGCCATAGGCTTCAAACACATCGGCTGGACGAGGATAACTGCGGGCCTCACAGGCTGCCGAGTCAGTATGACTGCGGGCCTCACGGGCTGCGATGGCCGCTAGATTACGCGCTACAGTGTGGCGAGCTGGTGAGATGAGAGCCGCAACCCGGCCCAGGCCAATCGCAATGGCCATGATCCATCGCTCCGGCAACAGGTGGGCCAACAGCAGACCCAGGCGTAAGGCGAAGTGAAACCACACCAGATGCGCTCCTTCGCTCAATGCCCTTCAAAATGGGTTATGCGGGCGGCTCGATTGTAAGGCCAGATCCGGCCCCGCGTCCAATCCCAGCTTGGATCGCGGCAGCGGTCCGTTCCTGAATCAGGAATCAATCAAGACCTTCTCTGTGCGCCACTTCAACCGCAGCTCCACTTGCCAGCCGCGGTTCTGGTTCATACCCGAGCGCTCAATACGGGCGATGGTCATCCGCGCGTCCAGAGCACCAGGAATGCCTATCCGCCAGCCGCGCTGCTCCCAGCTCAGAGCCAGGATCCGCTCCACGGCCTTGTCACCTGTGATCCAATGCTTCTCAGCCTTCGTCAATCCCACGAAGCCCGTTTCCACGCCACGCTTGCCGTCGATCAGACCCCAGCGTGCTTGCTCGAAAACCAGATCGAATCGCCCCCAGCGAGCTGGCGGGAACTGTAGGGTCACATACAAGCCGTCGGCATTTGGGCCCAACCAGTGACCGATCAGCTTTCCCTCGCCCAGCCGGTCATCGGTGAGGAAGGCGTAGCGGATATCCCGGTCCTTGTGGAAGTAGACCTGCGGATCGAGGTGCACATACTCCAGGTCCAAATCGGCCCCAGACAGGCCGAACGGATTAGCCCAGCGCAGACCGATCAGCTCCGCGAAACTCGAGATCTTCGAGCTTTCCCCCTCATCGGCCTCATCCAGCACGACCAACCGGTCGAGGAGAAACTCGCCGTACAGGGTTAGTGGAGGCAGGTCCAGGCGGATGTCAGCACCCAGGATTTTCTTGTCGTCCTGATGCGCCCGGTCCCACAGGTCCTGATTCACGGCCACCAGGATTGCCACCGGATTGACATAGGCTAGATCGATGCCCCGGCCGCCATAGACGGCAGCCTCATAGACTCCGAAGCTGACAGGCCAAGGCGGCGTGATCTCAAAACGGTGTGCCGCGTAGTAGGCCTCTCCCGAAATGTACTCGTCACTGGCGTACGGTTCGCCTTGTACAAGATCGGGCGGATTGGGTCCGCGCTGGGTCTGCGCGAAGAGACTGGCACCGGAGACATAGCGTGTGTGAAAGCGGAAGGAGAAGCCATCCAGGGGAAAGGGATTCTCGCTGAGAAAGAGGTCGCCGCGTCTCCCGACACCCCAGTGGCGATCCTCGCGGCCAAGGCGCAGCTCCATCCAGCTTCGGTTGTAGGCCAGCACGGCGCGGTCGTTTCTGGCACTCGGATTCTGTGTGATCCTGGAAGCGTCGGGGGGCATGTTATCCACCCAATGCTCATCGTTCGGGCAGGGCGTTAGACGGCTATAGTCCTCATAGAAACGCACCTGGGCACTGAGCCGGGAGGCGATTTCCGCGTTC
>JAGMDA010000115.1 GCA_023128935.1 Candidatus Eiseniibacteriota bacterium
GGCTGCCGTCGCCACCAGGTATCGATCCGAGACGGCGCGAGTTACCCCCCGCTGGCCGGCCGGAGAGCGGGACCGCTCCGGGCACCCTGGCAGCTGCCAGGGCTCCTTGCCATGGTCTGGGCGCTGCTGCTGCATTCCGCGGACACATCTGTCGCGTGGGCGCAGGCTGAGGCATTCCTTGAGATCGAGAAGGGCGGATTCTTCAAGGTTCCGATCCTGATTGAAGATTTTACCTGGAGGGATCTCGACCCTGTGGTATTTCAGGGTCGTGAACGGGCGGAGGAGATCCTGGTGCAGGATCTGCTGTATTCAGACGCCTTCATTGTTATGCGAGAGCAGCAGGATGGTCCCGCCTCGGGACTTCGTCTGGATATTCAGGGCAGGCCAGTGGACCAGGCCCTCCAGGTCCGGGTGCGTGCGGCGGTGAGCCGGGATGGCTCTGACCTGTTGCTGGAAGGCGTGCTCCAAGACGAGGGGACCGGCAAGAAGATCTTCGAGCGGGGCTACGAGATCGGTTGGGATCCCGAGAGACTGGAGGCTGACCGATGGGGTATCCACCGGCTGGCGGATGAGGTGGTGTTTTTCCTTATCGGAACACGCGGCTGCGCTGCAACCCGTATCGCTTTCGTCCGGGCCCGGCAGGGCGTCAAAGAGATCGGCATGGTGGATTGGGACGGCCTGAATGAACGGAGCGTCACCTGCCTCCAGGAGATCGTCCTCTCGCCATCTTGGCACCCCTCGGGGCGCTGGATTGCATTTACCAGCTTTCACCTAGGGCAGCCGACGATCGTTTCGCTAGACCTGTTGGGAGGCGGGCTGGAGTTGCTCTCCAATCAGCGAACCCCCACGGCGGTGGCCTACTCGCGCGATGGAAAGCAGGTGGCCTACTCGACCACGCAGGATGGAGATGCGGAGATCTATGTCGCCCGCGCCGATGGCTCCGCACCACGCCGATTGACGGTTGATCCTGGAATCGACACCGCCCCCAGCTGGTCTCCGCTGGGCAAGCGCCTGGTGTTCACCTCCGATCGATGGGGCAACCCCCAGCTCTTCACGATCAACACCGATGGTAGCGAGCTTCAGCAGCGCACCTTCGCGGGGACGTGGAACGATTCACCCGATTGGTCGCCCACTGGGGATCGGATCGTGCATGTCTGTCGCATCGACGGTGCGTTTGAGCTGGCGCTGATCTACGCCGATGGATGTGCCTGGCAGCGCCTGACGATCGGTGGCGGGTGTGAGAATCCTCGATGGGCTCCAGACGGGCGCCACGTGGTCTTTTCGCGTCGGGTGCAAGGTAGCCGCAGCCTCTGGATCTTGGATGTGGATTCAGGAACGGTGCGGCAATTGACACACTCGAAGGGAGACAGATATAATCCTGCCTGGTCGAACCGGGCTAAGGAGCGGCCGAGTCCAATCAATCAAGGAAGGTAGGTGCGCATGAAGAGAACTGGGTTTTTCATTCTTATGATCGTTTTGGTCACGCTGGTTGGGGGCTCCATGGGCTGTTCGAAGAAGACGAAATCCGCCCAGGGGATGGAACCGCCGGTTTCGGCGCCCGAGCAGCCCGCGACGCCCGCGGCTGACACCCCACTGGACCAGACTGAGCGGCCCGTCACAGAGCCGACCAGGCTTGAGCTGGAGGATGTCTTCTTCGACTTCGACAAATCCAACCTCAGGTCTGATGCCAGAGAAGCTCTCAAGCTCAATGCCAAGGCGCTACAGGACAACCCGAGCTTTCGCATCCTGATCGAGGGGCATTGTGACGAGCGCGGCACGCGGGAGTACAACATGGCCCTGGGTGACAGGCGGGCCAATACGGCCCGGGACTTCATCGTACGCTACGGTATCAGCGCCTCAAGGATCGAGACGATCAGTTACGGTGAGGAACGGCCATTTGCCACGGGCCACGATGAGACCGAATGGGCGCTCAACCGCCGGGCCCATTTTATCATCCGCGACTAGCCCACGTGTCTCATCAGACATGCGGGCCGAGCGCATCCCAAGGGGATCGGTTATGAGGTGGGTGTCTCACTCGGAAGCTATGCGCCCACGACTTCCTTGGCACCTGTGCATGCTTCTCTTCCTGCTCTGTGCCGGGTGTGGCGGGAGCGCGTCTGTCCGCTCGCCGTTTGGTTCCTCGCAGGACGAGGATGCGGGTGATGCCACAGTCCCAATGGAAGAGCGCATAGCGGATTTGGAGCAGTCGGTTGAGCGGCTTGAGGATCTTGTCCGCGGGATGAACGCTGACTTGGCCGCTCATATGGATGTCTTTAGCGCCCAGCTCCGGACGCTCAATGCCAAGGCTACGGCCCAGAATCAGTTGCTCCGCAAGGCCATGCTTTCCGGGCAGGGCCGATCCGATCTTGAGGGGAAACCCAACGGCCAGATAGACGGACTGCCCAGGCCCGGGAGGGCGGTTGCCTATTTAGATGGGACCGCGCAGACAGGAACGCCCTCGGGCGAATCATCTTTGATGAGACCGCCTCTGTCTCAACAATCTGTTGCCGAGAGTGCATCCTGGGAGGGTAACGTTCCACTGCTGCCGGTTTCGCAGCGGCAGTTGCCCGAGGCCACAGGCGGGGGCAAGCCACTGGGTGATTCACTGACTGGGGATCTCGGTGGTAGTGCCTTGCAGCCTGAGACCCCACGGATCAGTTCCAGGGAGATAGGCGGGCAAGAGCAGGACTTTCAGGATGTCCCGGATGAAGGCAAACGCCTTTATGACCTCGCTTACAAGGATCTGATGCAGGAGAACTTCCAACTCGCTCTGATCCAATTCCGCTCCTTCCTGGATCGCTATCCCGGAACCCGCCTTTCTGACAACGCACAGTACTGGATCGGTGAGGTCTACTACGCGCAGAGGCAGTTTGGCGTGGCGATTGAAGAGTTCCGCAAGGTCATGGAGGAATACTCCGGCCAGGACAAGGTGCCGGCTGCCTGCTACAAGATTGCCCTCTCCTTTGAGCGCATGCAGGATCAGTCCACAGCCAAACGTTACCTTGAATTCCTCCTCGAGCACTTTCCCGACACTCGCGAGGCCCAGCTGGCCAAGGAACGGCTGTCGCAGGGCTAGCCCCCCCTGCCATTTTCCCGGGCTTGCCACCCGGGGGCTGGCTGAGGTGGATGCAGTGGGACCATCGAGGACCCTGTTTGCCAAATTCAATGGTAGAGCCGGCCCTCGGCATGGCGCGTGCCAAGCTTTGTGAGCATGTCCTCGGTCATGGAGTCCAGGTTATGACTGGGTGTCCAACCCCATTCCCTGCGAGCTGCCGAGTCATCCACTGACTGCGGCCAAGAATCCGCGATCTCCTGGCGATAATCCGGCTCATAGGAGACCTCGAATGCGGGGATGTGCTTCTTGATCGCTGCGGCCAGTTCGCCCACTGAGAAACTCATGGAGCCCAGATTGAAGTCCCCGTGGTGGTCGAGCTTGCTGAAGTCGGCCTCCATGAGATCAATCGTTCCCTTGATGCAGTCGGGCATATACATCATGGGGAGTCTGGTATCCTCCTTCACAAAGCAGGTGTATTTGCGCTCCTCGATGGCCTTGTAGTAAATCTCGACTGCGTAATCGGTGGTGCCGCCACCGGGCAAGGTCTCGGCCGAGATGATGCCGGGATAGCGGAGCCCGCGTGCATCTACGCCATAGCGCCTGACATAATAGTCGCAGAGGAGTTCGCCAGTCACTTTACTGACACCATACATCGTTGTGGGTTTGAGTACCGTTTCCTGAGGCGTGTCCACGCGTGGACATCCGGCGCCGAAGACCGCAATGGAGCTAGGGCAGAGAACCTGTGTGAGATCTAACTCCCTTGCCAACTCCAGCGTATTGATCAACCCGGTCACATTTACATGCCAGGCAAGCTGCGGGTTCTTTTCCCCCACGGCTGACAGGATGGCCGCCATGTTGATGATCGTGTCGATGGCATGCTTTTGGCACACGGTCTTGAGCTTTTCCGGATCTGTAACGTCTGCCCACTCGAAGGGGCCTGATTCCTTGAGTTTCTTTGAGGGTTTCGTTTTTCGCCCGCAAGCTACGACATTCTCAGCACCATACTTGGCCCGCAGCGCCAGCGTCAGCTCGGAGCCGATCTGTCCCACCGAACCGGCTACCAGGATCTTCTTGATTTCCTTCTTTGGCATTTCCGAAACCTCACTATGAAACTACTGCTACGAAATCACCTTCAGTTCTTTTCCGATCTTGGTAAACGCATTGACAGCCTTGGTGATGTGCTCCTCTTCGTGCGCCGCGGAGAGCTGCACCCGGATGCGGGCCTGACCGTGCGGGACAACCGGGTAGGAGAAGCCGATGACATAGATGCCTTCATCCAATAGCCTGGATGCGAAATCCTGAGCCAGTTTGGCGTCATTTTCAAACTTGCCGAACATGATCGGGACGATCGGGTGATCACCGGGGCGGATGTCGAAGCCTGCATCGGTCATCATCTTGCGGAACATCTTTTGGTTCTTCTCGAGCTTGTCGCGCAGCTCCGTCGTTTTGGAGAGCAGGTCCATGACTCCGACCGTGGCTGCCGCGACCGCGGGGGGCAGGGTGTTGGAGAATAGGTAGGGGCGCGACTTCTGCCGCAGCCAGGTGATCATCTCCGCCTGGCCTGCCACGCAGCCGCCGGATGCACCGCCGAGCGCCTTGCCAAACGTTGTGGTGATCAGATCGACCCGGCCCATCACAGCGCGATATTCATGGGTGCCACGCCCGGTCTTGCCCAAGAAACCGGTCGCATGCGAGTCGTCGACCATGACTAGCGCGTCATGCTTGTCCGCCAGGTCGCAGATCTTGTCGAGCGGGGCGATGTCGCCATCCATCGAAAAGACGCCATCGGTTGCGATGAGGCGATACTTGGCATTCTGAGTTTCCTTCAGCTTGGCTTCTAGGTCATCCATGTCCATGTGCTTGAGGATGTATCGCTGTGCCTTGCATAGGCGGATGCCGTCGATCACAGATGCGTGATTCAGGGAATCCGTGATGATCGCGCAGTCCCTGTCCAGGAGTGGTTCAAACACGCCGCCGTTTGCATCGAAACAGGCCGCGAAGAGGATGGCATCGTCCATGCCCAGGAAATCGGAGACTTTTTTCTCCAGTGTCTTGTGGATTTCCTGTGTGCCGCAGATGAAACGGACTGAGGACATGCCATAGCCCCAATCCTTGAGGCCTTGGCTGGCGGCCTCTAGGACGCGGGGATGGGAGGAAAGACCGAGATAGTTGTTCGCGCAGAAGTTGAGTACCGTCTGCCCGGTGGACACCCGAATCTCAGGCCCCTGATGGGACGTAATGACCCTCTCTTCCTTGTATAGTCCGGCCTCTCGAATCTCTTGGAGCCCTTTCTTCAGGTCCTCCCTGATCGTTCCGTACATGGGCAAATCCTCCTTCTTGGGTCTGTTCTTAGAAGCCCACCTCAATCGCGACGCGTACGCCATTTTCCCATGCTACATGCTCAGCGAAAGCGACCAGAGGTCGACGGGAATGAGATGGAAAGACGCGAGTATAGGCGGAGCACTGCTCTTCCGTCAACGCCCTGCATGTCGACGCCCTGCATGTCCACGCCCTGCAATGTCCACACCCCGCAACGCCCACGCCCCGCAACGCCCACACCCCGCAACGCCCACGCCCCGCAATGTCCACGGTTGACGGCAATCTTGGGTGAGGCCCCGGTACGTGGGGGGCAATGATCGGAATTCCTCTGTCTCTTGTCTTGAGATTGGGTAGAATCGATCCGATTGAACAAGGAGCATGTCTCGATTCAATTCGAACCGGGAAAGACCAGAAAGCGCGCGGGTGATCCGCGGCGCAAGGAGTGGCAGGTGCGAAACCGAACAGTTCCAGGCAAGTACACATTCGGCAGCTGGCGGGACGTCACCGCTGCTGACGCGCAAGAGGCGCTAGAGAAGCAGGTCATCGCGACCCAGCACCTGATCGTGGTTCGCTGCCTCTATAAGGAGAACTCTACGTTTGCCTCGCACACACACCCGCAAGAGCAGATCACAATTGTGGAAAGTGGGACGCTGAAATTCATCGTCGACGGCGAGTCGGTTGAAGTGCAGGCGGGCCAGATGATCTCCATTGTGGCGGGAGTTCGGCATTCATCCGAGGTTGTGGGGGGACAGACGGCCCGCGCTCTGAATCTCTTCCATACACCCAGTGCATTAGGGCCCGCGCAAGAGTAACTTCCCATTTACGCCGGTCCCGAACGCCGGGGACGCGCGTTGCGGCTCCTCGGAGTAGTCCCGGCTACGCCTTCGTCACCGCGCCTCGTCGTCGACGACCCTAGTGTTTGGTGTGTATGCTGACAGCTTTCTCGTAGCGTTCGAGGACCAGGGATCGGATGCTCTCGGCCAATTCCCGCGTGGAGGGGTAGGCCACGTCTTGGTAGGTTCCATCAGGAAGCTTGCGACTCGGCATGGCAACGAATAGCCCTCGATTTCCGCGGACCACCTTGATGCCCTTGATTACGAAGCAGGCATCGAGCGTCAAGGTAGTGATCGCCTTCAGCGCTGGGTCGTCGACGAGGGTGATCTTGACGTCCGTGATCTCCATGGAACCACCCAATAATACCCAGTCAAAACTCAGCCAATCCCAAATACCCAGTTAAAACTCAGCCAATCTCCATACCAAAGACTAGTACGATCAGCGCGTAAGCGCCAGTCTTAACCCTGATGCGGCCATAATCCTCGAGCGAAAACGGGGGAGAGTGCGCCAGCTGGGGTCGCGCGGAGCCGCTTCCAAGCGGAGCTTAGCTCATGCTTGCGTGAGCATTGGAAACGGTGAGCACGGTCTCAGATGGCGTGCTATCGCGCGAGCAATAGCGGTTTGCGCCGAGGATTATGGCCGCATCAGGGTTAACCCGCGTGCCCCAATGGCCCGGGCTTCTCACCAGGCGTCGCCATGAGAGCGCCCAGGTGCATGGTATGGGTAAGGAATGTGCCTTTTCCCGAGCGCCAGTTGCAGCTCAGATCCCGCGGCTTGCAAGCAGCCGCTGATAGAGCCGCCCTGTTTCAGCGAGCATTCGATCCATACCGAAGCGCGAAAGAGCGCGCGATCTGCCTGCCTGGCCCATCCTTTGGCGCAGCTGCGGATCTTCCACGAGTTGCCGGATATGCTTTCGCCACTGTGATTCTTGTCCCGGTTGCGTGAGGAACCCGGTGCGCCCATCTTCAACTGCCTCTCGAATCCCGGCCACGTTATAGGCCACAACCGGCAGACGCGCGGCCATCGCCTCGATCACGACAAGGGGGAATCCTTCCCAGCGCGAGCTGAGGAAGAACAGGTCGAATGCCGCGAGCAGTGCGGAGGCGTCCGAGTGCAGTCCCGCCATGACAACTTGCCCGCCGCAGCCCGAGCACTCTATGGCGTATTCCAGCCGTGAGCGCAGCTGGCCGTCGCCGATGAAGACAAGTCGGAGATTGGGCTGCGCTCTCAGCAATGGGATCGCTCCGTGTAGGGCCCCGAGAGGATCCTTGGCATCGTCCAGCCGGCCCACGGTCCCGATGACAACGCAATCCTGAGCCACTCCGAGTTTCCGGCGAGCGTTGACCCGGGCGTCCGCATCGGATGAGGTCGGAGGCAGGATCCCGCCGTGGATGACCTCGTACTGTTCCCGCCGGCCAATTCCTGCAGCAAGCCCCGCGTCACGCACGGCCTCAGAGACCGCCACGAGGGTATGCGTGCGCCGGGCAACGATGCGCTCCAGATGCGTATAGATAAAGCGGGCTGGCGCGCGGCTGGCCGGGGTCATGGACCAACCGTGTACCGAGTGAATCCTTACAGGGATCCGGGCATAGGAGGCTGCCAGGCGGCCTAGGATGCCCGCCTTGGAGCTATGGGTGTGGACGATGTCAAAAGGCTCGCGGGTAAAGCGCCTCCGCAACTCCTGCAACGCGTGCAGGTCTCGCAGGGGGGAGACCTCTCGGACTAAATCCTGGATGATCCGCACCGGCAGCCCGTGCGCGCGCGCTGCCGCGTGGAGCGAGCCCTCAGGTCCCGTCTGGGGCCCGGTCCACAGCTGCACATCCCACCCTTCATGCCTTAGGTGAGCGGCGGTCTCGAGGGCGAGCCTCTGAGCACCTCCAAGGATGAGCCGTGTGATGAGATGGCAGACCTTGGCCACACTTATACCCCTCCACTCGTGGAAGCCCCTGCAAACCGCTGTCTCGCCGGTGCGCCCATAACGCTACGACCCTCCACGCGCGGAAGCTACGTGTGGCGGGCGATGCCATGCCCGGCGACAACGCTACAACGCTCCACGCGCGGAAGCTACTCTCAGTGAAGTGGGCATTCAACGCAGGAGGAGTAATCTGCCCAGGCGAGACTCGCTGCCGCCCATCAGGCGCACGAAGTAGACGCCGGATGAGGCAGGAGTTGCTCCGTGAGCCAAGGCCTCCAGGTCCACCTCATGGAGCCCTGGCTGCAGTGAATGCAACCACAGGCGAGAGAGGCATCGACCGGATGGATCGAGCAGGTGCAGCTCATAGGTGCCGGCTGATAGCACGCGAAAAGCGATGCGGCCATTCGGCCGGGCCGGAGACGGGAAGATGAGAAGGGCCTCTTCGGTCTGCGGGTCCGAGGGGGTTGGCGCGCGCCTTAGGGTGGCCCGGTACCCGGAATCTCCGAGCGGGAGAAGTTGCCAGGTAGCGCCTGCCAGCGGGAAGGGTATGGGTGAGGGGGCAAAAGCTACGCCCTCGCCAGGGGAGGGTTGGACCTCGGTCTGGGTGAGCAGATCGATCCAGGTCGATTTGCCCTCCAGGCCTTCGGGGAACCATCCTACCAGGCACGGGAACGCCATTCTGTCTCCGTCGCCGTGCCACCTGATCGTAATCTCGCCATCAGCTGACAATACTGCCGAGACGTGGCGCACGACCATTCCCTTGGCGTGGAACCAAAGATCCACCGCCATCGACCAGAGGGTTCCCTCCCAACGGACTGTGAGGGAATCATGCTGCCAGGTGCCCTGGAACGAGGGTTGTGCCGCGAGCGGAGCGAGACAGGGGTAGGTTGCAGCGTCACTCTGGGGCGCTTCCCCAGACGCGCCGTCAGCGCCGGGTTGCAGGAGCACTGTTCCATCCGCTCTGACGAGCAGTGTGTCGCACCAACTGCCCTCGGACGCGCCCGGCCCCACGAAGGGGAAGGCGAGCGGAATCCGCGGGTGTGTGCCTGCCGTGCCTGCCGGCAAGCTGCAGCCCCCGCGGCGCGGCTGGAAACCCAGTTCGCCCAGAACGTCCTCCACAGTGGCCAGGAGTCCCCGCGCCCCTGTGGCCTGTTCCATCTCGCGCGCTGCCACCAAGAGCCCCCGGGCCGCGTCCCCCATCCTACTCAGGGGCGTCTGGAAGTACAGCGAGGTCAGGGCGAGGATGTCGGCCTGCTCCGCGCCAAGGCGATCGCGGATGCGCCAGAGTACGCCACTCCAGATCCGCCCGTCCTCATGCGGCTCGCCCGTCAGGTCCACGGGATAGAAGCGGGTATCATCCAGATTCCGAAGGCACCCGCTGGCGCGCCCGGTGCCATCCCAATCCCCGATACAGGGGTCGCCGGATCGGGTGGCGGCGAAGTAGTCAGCAAAGCCCTCCGTCAGCGCTTGCGTGTCCCCACCGCCGAATCCGCCCACTGCGGCGTCATAGAGAGCGTGGCCATATTCGTGGAGAATGATATCGGCGTCTTCGCCATCGTCGACCCCCCCGGTGCCGAGATAGATCTTCCCGGTGAGTGAGTTGAACCAGGATTCGTCGGTGCCGGTGGCGTGAACCTCGACTGCCTGGGGGCAGGCCTGGAGCTGCGCGAAGCCGAGCGACTGGAGATAACGCTGAGCCTCTGTGATGTGGTAGTAAGCCATCACCTCCTCGAAATGGAGATTGAAAGAGGAGAAGAAGTAGCACAACCACGGGTTGAACGATCGCCCGGCGGGGTTGCTGACATCGGCCCATCGGCCGCGGAGGTAGCCGGAACCATCCAGATCGTGAAGCGCCACCTCTATCCGCCAAGGGTCGACATCATCGCCATCGGATAGGGTGCGATCTCCGGATGCCACGACCGGGTTGGGGTCGAACACCAGACCCCTTCCCTCAGGGTGCGCGGCCCGTCTCAGCAGCTCACGCTGTTCGACCAGTTCTGCGGTCTGTGCATCGAGAAGCATGAGACGCTCGCCCCTTGGCCTGTCAACGGATTGTGTGAGTGCATAGACTGGGCGCAGCCCATACTCCTGAACAAGCCATGCACGGCAGAGGTCGAGCGCGGAGGAATCCGGCATCCCGGCGCGTAGGTGGACTGCGGCGCGGCTGAGCACCTCAGATTCGCTCAAGAGCCAGGGGTTTGGCCCAGCTGGGCCGTGGCGAGTGCTTTGCGTGGGGGATGGCATGGCAACAGTGAGGGCGATCGGAGCGACCAGCCAACTGAGGTCTCCCTCGCGATTGCGGTGGAGCCGAACGAGGCCGTCTATGACAGGGACATCCGCCAGCACAGCTTGGAAGGACGCAACGGTCCCAGTGGGGATCGCCACACCTTCGGATTCCTCGCTGCCAAGGCAGGCTTGCCAAGCTAGGCAGGCCGTACCTGCGGCAGGCCCCGAGCTGGCCGCGTGAGAGTTCATGCGCTTCATCACGTTCCCCAGGATGCAGAGGCAAGTGTCAGTCCCGATACCCTCAGGGGGGGCCTGGAGCCCGTGCAGTGGAATCAGCACAGTCCCCCATGTCCGGGCGAGTTGCGCCCCGGCGTCCGGCGCAGCGGCCAGTGCCATAGGGGTTAGGGAGATAGCGAGCACCAGGCATAACAACACGTCTGCTCTCATAAACACGTCTGCTTTCATAGGTGATCGGGCCTTCCGGAGGGAGCGGGCTGAAAGAGAAGCTAATTGAAGTATACCATATCGTTCCGGTCGGCGGGTGCACCGAATGGCTTGATTTCAGAGCAGGGGGGCGCTGGATGCGCTGCCCGTGAGCGCCACAGCACCCGGTTTGGGTTCTTGTGGGGACCAGCCTCTATGAGGCGTCCTTTTCCTTGGCCGCCGCGAATATGGATTCGACGAATTCAACATCCTTCCGGCTGCCAATGATGAGCGGAACCCGGTGGTGCAGGCGCTTGGGCTCAATGTCCAGGATCCTCTGAGTTCCCGTAGAGGCCAGCCCGCCGGCATTCTCCACGACAAACCCGAGGGGGTTTGCTTCAGGCAGCAGCCGCAGCTTGCCGCTGGTGTTCTTGTTGTCCGCCGGGTAGAGGAAGATGCCCCCATAGAGAAGATTGCGGTGAAAATCAGAGACCAGAGAGCCAACGTATCGGGATGTGTATGCTTTGCCGCGATAGTTCTTGCCGCTCTTGAAAGCCTCAATTACCTGGCGGGCGGTTTCGTCCCAGTTGTAGTAGTTGCCCTCATTCACGCTGTAGATATTCCCCTCCTCGGGCGTTTTTATGTCTGGGTGGGAGAGGAGGAACTCGCCGACACTTGGATCCAGTGTGAAGCCGTGAACCCCATGGCCTGTCGTGTAGACGAGGATCGTGCTTGGCCCATAGATGATGTAACCGGCGCACACCTGGTTCTTCCCCCGCTGCAGGATGTCCTGATGGGTGCCCGTGGGCCCCGAACTGATCCTGCGATGGATTGAGAAGATGGTTCCGACACCGACATTGGCGTCAATATTTGAGGATCCGTCCAGCGGATCGAAGGTGAGCGTGTAGTTGCCCACGGCATAACGCTCGGGGATGCGGATGATGTCCTCATGCTCTTCGGAGGACATGGCGCAGAGGTGTCCAGTGTAGCGGAGGTTGCGGATCATGACATCGTCGGCGTAGTCATCGAGCTTCTGGACCTCCTCGCCCTGGACATTGATCTTGCCGGTCAGGCCCAGGATGTCGACCAGCGCGGCCTTGCGTGTCTCCCGGCTGATGATTTTTGCGGCCAGCATGATATGGCGGAGCAGGCTACTCAGATCCCCCCGGGCTGCGGGGGAGAGGCGATGCTGCTGATCTGCTACGTGCTCGCTGAAGCTGATTCCAAGCCTGGTTTGGCTGTTGTTTTCTATGGTCGATTCGCTTCTGGCCATCGATCGCCTCCTGTGATTGTCGGGTAGCCTGACTCCCCCTGCCCGCCTGCGCAAGGACAGGTGTATGCCTGCCGTTCAGGCGGGGAGCATAGATCAGTCGCGGCACGAAGTACAGTCGCTGTGGCGAGGAGCATAGATCAGTCGCCGCAGGCCTCTTCCAACATGAAATGAGCCTGGAGGATAGCCTGATTCCAACATGAAATGAGCCTGAACGGAGGGCGCGTTCCCGTTCATGATGGAGGGATGAATACCATCATGGACGACTCCCAGATTGAAACGATGGAGCAGGTTAGGCGGTTCCTGACGGGCTCGACGGCCATGGGAATGGCCATCTCCTCGAAGGCGGAGAGCCGACCGCGGATTGCTGCTGGAGTATCTTCAGGGGGTCAGCGGATACTCTCGAGCCCAGATCACTCGGATGGTTGGCCAATACCGAGAGACGGGAAAGGTCGAACGGCGATACTGCACCTCTACAACCCGAGACACTCGGCTAGCTACCTTCGCGATCGGCGACAGATCACCAAGACTCGTTCGACCTTGCGGCGTCAGGGCAACACAGCGGGGGATGGGCTCGGCGAGCATTCGGGAGGCAGACCTATTCTTGGCTCTCGCGCTCGGGAAGCGCAGATTACCCTGCCTACCGTGGCGCACACCACTCGAGCCAACTGCTACCGAACATTGTGAAGTCGATGATGTCAGTTGTGTCGTCACCATCGTAGTCGGTGCAGCCGGGGTCTGCACCTGCCCAAGCATTACCAAAGATCGTTAAGTCCTCTAGTCCCATCCTGCAGTCACCCATGACCCCGTCGAAGTCCGGGCTCGTCACGATTTCGTACGTGCGAATGAGTATACCATCAGCCTTGATGACCAGTGCGGCTTCCATCTCGCAGCAACCACCGACGGCGAAGTTGAGGAAGGCCCATCCGTCCTCGTTGGTGTATTCCGTGAGGATGGCGCTTTCGCATATGCAGAAGGTCGACTCGCCTTGGTGCGGACCACCTTGTACTAGGCAGGCTGCGTTCAGGACTATTTCAACATAGGCATTGGGGACGGGGATACCTCCCGAGTCCGCGACGAAGACCTGAACGTCAACCATAGACGAGTGCTCGGGGCGGACCGGGATTCCCATCGGTCTCCCATCTTCACCCCAGGGCAACACCTGGCACGCCGCAGGATCAATAGCTCCCGCCCGCAGAACCCCGATGACTGCCAGCAGCATGAATCCCAGCGCAAACCGTTTCATGGGGGTGGCCTCCTTTTCCTGTGGCCGATCCCAGAGGTCGAAGCACGCAACTGTCTCAGAAAAACGCACCGCACGCGCCGCCAGTGCACC
>JAGMDA010000116.1 GCA_023128935.1 Candidatus Eiseniibacteriota bacterium
CACCAGTTCTCCCAGAGGCCGAACGTATGAATGAGCGGCGGGCCGCCGGCGCTCTTCTGGCGCGTGATGGGCGCAAGCCCAGCGCGTGACAGCTGGGGGCGCCAGTCCCCGTCCGCTCGATTCAATGTTAGCCGGCTCCGTCGTCAAGCGATCCAATATCAAGGCACTTGAGGTCTTGAGCTGTTCATGTCGGATCCTGCCTACGCAAAGGGTCGGCGAAGCTTGCGACCTGAGCGGTTCCAACGCCGAGCTAATCTGTGTCAACACGACGCCTACCTGAGGAGGTGCTTCAGCAAACCCCGCGATACACTCTGTACCGGAGTCGGAGCAGATTCCACCGTCAACACCACATCGCCACCGTTGTCGAAGATGATCCCGCTCACATCTGTCAGAAAGGCCCAGACCGTGCCCCCGGCGTATTGCGGCAATTCAACGATATCTCCTTCGATTCCCACGACGGCGAACGTGCGTTGCTGCGGAGTTGAAGTATCATCATACATGATCACGAGATCGCTATAGTGGCCCGAATCAGGAGGGTAGCCATAATGAGCCCACCAGGCGTCGCCGGTTGCCGACGCCGTGAGGCAGCCCGGCGGCAAGACCCCCGTGACCGCGCGACTGACATCGATGCAATGATCAGCCGCGCTGACACTGAAGGCCTCGAAGGGCGGGCCCACGTTGGGAGTTACTGAGACCAAATAGCTGCCAGCGTTGTCAGTCGGATCTTCGTCCACGAAGAAGAAATCGATCGCCCCGTTTCCTGGGCGCAGGTCATCTAGAACCAGTGACCCTCCTTCAGGAATGAAGCAATGACTGAGATTGTCTGGTTGAGAATGTCGAACAGTCAGAATGCCAGCAAATGGATTTCCTGGAGCATAGTTGGCGGTGCCAGAAACGCTGATCTCGAGTGCCGTTGTGCCATCCGCCAGCGTGAGATGAACGTATTCGCCACCGAAGATCGCGTTGTCCTGTCCGTTTATCACGATCTCAAGAGCTCGCGTCGTTGTTGCGGCGCCGAGTCCTGCTATGCACGATAACGCAATCAACGCTACTGAAACCGGTGTTTGTCGCATCTTCCTTCCTCCCTTGCGGATTACCTGCTTCATTTGTCAGGCTAACGTCTGCATAACCTGCAGGTGCAGACCGGCGCGGCGGTTGCTCTGCAGACGCCGTGACGGACAAGTCCTGCCAGGTTCATGCATTAGTTAGCTGTCAGCCTTAGGTCTGTCCTTCAGTAGATGCAGGGTGCCTGCATGGTGGATTCGCGACACATCATTGAGTTGAGCTGCGAGGTCTCGGATGCGCCATCGCACTGCTGAATCGCCCACTTGCATTTGGCCTCACGCAGCAGGCAATCGCGACCCAGGCATCGACCTGCAAGCCCAGTCATGCACGAGAGAAACAGCCCGCCCAGCCTCGTCAGATACAGGAGACAGCGAGTTTACGTTGAGACGAAGACTTCATCAGTCTGGATTGATAGCCTCTCGGCGCTTGACTTCAACGGTAATCGCATTAAAGAGGGCGGCGTAGATCTCGGGATCGTATATCTGCCTCGCCTTCTGCTTGCTGGTTCCGCTGAAGGCCGACGACTCACCATAGGTTGTCTCTTGGATGTTGATGCGCACTTCTGATGCAGAGTCACTGAGCTTGCCAACCATACAACTTGCCTCGTAGACTCTTCCCTTATCAGCAACGTGTCCCGAGAAGAGTGCCTGCATGAACTGACTTCCGCCTGAAGCTTCTTTGTCGATCGTCCCCACAATGAGACCAGAGTCCATATCTGTGTTCTTGATAACGTAACCATTGTCCTGAAGGACGGTCATGGTGGCACGATATGTGTTTTCATAGCTTCCTTCAACTTGACGCACCGTCAACTGCCGGATCTGCATCGTTGTAAGCTTAGGAGCAGTTGTGCATCCGGTGAAGAGCAGACATACTCCAATGACCCACACGGGGAGAGTGTACGAGCGGACGATCATGCCAATCCTCCTGTCTAGTAGGATGCCTGGATCAGACTGTAGTCATTTATGACATCATGCTCGTCGAAGATAATAATGAGATCGAAGGAACTCGTGCTGGTGGAGGAGACAGCTTGGGTGCCGCCCCAGAATATCGCCCACCCGCTATCCGAGCCAGACGCGGTATCCGCTGACATTCGGTGATAGTTCCACACTTCATCTTCATCGCGGTTCTTGGTCACAAGGTTCGGTGCCCCAAACAGTTCAAGAATGTCTGCTTGGGTGGTTTTCCCTTTGATGATCTCCCTCTTGACCATGCCCGCCGTCAGGTTGCTCTTTTGGGCGGGCCGGGTGTTCCGGACAGAGGAGGTGCAACCGGCGCTGAGGATGACAGCAAGCATAAGCGTCAGAGTGAGAGTGAATTTGAGCGTCATAACATCCCCCCCCGTCAACGGAATAGCTGATCCATCGGCCAGTGACAAGCGAATCCCAAACGGACACACCATACAATCCGTGTGCGTCGGTCACCCAGCTGCATGGAGCACCTTGACTGGAACCAATGTACCGCTGCTTGGCATCGGATGCAAGGGCGTACCAGTCGCGATGGAAATCTGCCCCAGAGGGCACGCGGCCTTGCCGAGTTGCTACTGAACCGACCTGACATCCTTCCCCTTGGGGCAATGTGCGTTCTTCTGCACAGCTAACGTTACGCGTCACCTGCGGGCCGGTGGTGCGGGCCTTGCTTCGCAAGGACCGTGACGCCGGATCCGTCTGGTGCACGCGCCAGTTAGCTGCCCTCACCGATATACCGATCCACAAATTCCCTTGGTCTCAACACAGGAGTAATCAGTTGTTCGGAGATAGTGAGAAGGTCCTTGTCACCGCTAACGATGACCTCGCCGCCAACCGCAAGAGCGCAAGCAATGAACTTGTCGTCCTGACGATCGCGGGATACCGGCCGAGCCAGATCAGGCACTTCGACTATCAGCGCCTGCGCCACGAGGAGACCAAGGAGTCTCTCAAAATCTGTGCTGGAGCGCTTTTGAGAAAATTCCTGACCCACCCGCCTGTACTCGAGGAGGATCTGCGGCGAAAGCGCCAGCTGAAACTCACCCCCCATGCACGCCTGCAGGATTTGGAGCGGCGGACCCGAATAGAACGCACCCGAGATAAGTACGTTGGTGTCCAGCACCACCCTCAAGATCGTCTCCTCACTTTAGCCACAGCCTTAGCGATGTCTTTGCGTTTAAGTCCCGCCTTTCGAGTCGCCTGTTGAAGCCGCTTTTGAACCGTGTTGAATTCCTCTAAAGAGGGTGGCGAGATGACCTTAAGCATCACAACGTCGCCATGCCACATAACGACGAATCTAGATCCCGGCTCAAGGCCCATTTCGCTTCGAATCGATTCGGGAATGACCACTTGCCCTCGCGACGACATCTTGGTGGTAGCAAAATCTTGTTCCATGGCGATCTCCTATAGCAATCTTATAAATAAGACATTACCACGCTCGCCATCGCGAATCAAGATCATCTTTCCCCGGCAGCTAACGTGAAGCTGAGCGGCGAGCGCGGCCGGCGCTTCGCCGGTTTGGCGCGCGGATTGCTCAAGCAAGCCGCGTGACAAAAGCGATCGTCCGTTCCAGCGTCATGTTATACGCCGTATCGCAAGCTTTCTCTGCTAGCCGGGACCTCCGAGCATCTGCTGGACGGCATTTTTCAATTGGGGAACATCGTTCTGGATGATGTTCCAGACCAACACTAGATCGATGCCGAGGTAGTCATGAACGAGAACGTTTCGGAATGCTGCGATCCTGGCCCATTCAACATCCGGGTGAGACGCCTTGAGCCGATCTGAGAGTCGCTGCGAGGTTTCGGTCATCGTATGGAGGTTTCGAAGGACTGCGTCCTGGAGTGTGTGCGAAGCCATGAAGGCATCCTTACCCTGCCGAGAGTTCTCCTCCACTCGACGGATCATTTCAAGGATTTGCCGAAGGTACACCTTATCATCCTTCATAGGGGCACGGCCTCCTCAAGCACTTGCTTCCGCAAGAGGGGATTCAGACCAGCCTCGGTCACAACGTCGACGTGGCGTCCAAGAAGGGCCTCGAGATCGAGGATGAATCCAGCGGGAAACCAGGAGCTAGTGCTGGAGCCAGTCGTAACAAGCAAGTCAACGTCGCTGTCCTTGGTGTCCTCGCGGCGTACGACGGATCCGAAGATCCGAATAGATGTAACTCCGTGTTTGGCTGCAAGTTCAAGGACCTGCTGACGTCTCTCATGTAGGTAGTCGAAAGTGGTCATGCCAATTCCCCCATCGGGCACACCCCAGTATTGTACTGGAGATTGGGATGCAGGCAATCTTGATTCCAGGCATCGGAATAGCATGTATAACGTCAGCATCACCAGCAAGCGGGGCTGGCGCGGCCCTTGCCCCGCAAGGGCCGTGACGGCCGCGATTGTCTGGGTGCATGCACTCGTTATGCTGCCGACTCCTCGTCTACATTCCAACCCGGAAATACAAGAACAGCAGGATGGCAGCGCAGTGCGCGCGCGATGACCTTTGCCCGCTCTACACCGAGATTCACGCGATCATTCTCGATGGCTGAGATTGTAGACTGCGGAATACCAGTCAGTTCGGACAGCCCATTCTGGCTTAGCTCCTGAAGCTCGCGGATGATGCGGACAGATTCGCCCACGGAAACGTCAATCGTCTTCCGGGCTTTCCTGAATTCACTCCGGGCCATCGGTTCATCTCCTCCGATACTCATGCGCAGTGATATCGATCACGTGAACTCGGACCTCTTGGGAGAGGACTTCGTAGACGATGCGATACTGTCCTCCGAGTCGCGATGACCGATACCCCCTCCACTCTCCTCGAAGCGCCTCGTCATGGAAGCCCTTGATCTGCCTGATACCAACTGGGCCAGATACCCGCACAATGTCCTTCCATTTCTCGTAGCGCTTCAGCAATTCGACGGGAAGTCGAGGAATACGTCGAACTAAGCGGCGGTGTTCGTAAACTTCCCACATGCCATTATCATACTATGCCACATATGGTATGTCAAGGCCTCTTACCAGCATAACGTGAGCATAACCTGCGAGTGCGGCCGGCGAAGCCGGTTGGCGCGGGCCGTGCGAAAGCACGGACCGTGACAAAGCTCTCGTCTGGTTCATGCACGTGTTATCCGCCCTCCTGCATCTTGAAAAACGTGAACGGACCCGCCTTGTACGCCGTGCTGCCGAGCACACTGTCGGACAGTCGTGTTGCGAAATTCTTACCGATGAATACACCATCGGGAAAGTGAGATTCCTCAGCTACGAACACGGACCACACGGCCATGCTAACCGGAACAACGTGATGGTATCGGCCAACAGCACCTTGAATTGCATGCCCTACATCATCCGCGACGGAAACGCCTGTTCCGCTGTCAATGAAGACCCGAAACGGCAGGCCTGCCTGCTGTAGCTCCCCCCAAAGCTTAGAAGCAATCGACGGGGCGAACCGCTCGGCTTCCGTCGCATCGTCCCACCGAACAAGCACTGAATCGCTAAAACAGTATGCGTACATTGTTCTTGACCGATCGATGTATTCAAGCACTAGACGCGCGAACGCGCCATGAAGTACAGCCATACGCTCAGCGAGCTTCTGCCCTGCATCGGAAGTTTGATCCACCAGGCCCGCCTTAGTTCCTTTCAAATCACCGAGCAGGACAACATGCTCAGGCTTCATTTGCTGAACTTCCTCTGATGCACACCGATCACCGCAGCCAGCAGCGCAACTCGAGTCTCCTGATCTTGCTCCATGTCAAGAATAGGAAGAAGCAATGAAGCGACCTCCGTGGTCTTATTGAAAGGTATATTTATAGCGTAACTGATGAGTTCGATTTGATCCTTATTAGCTTTCGCTAGATGGTCAAATCTCTCAGACGACATTGGGGTGATGCGGCCCGGGAGTACTCGGTATGGTACGTACGGAGAAAACATGATCGCAGCAATCGCAAACGTCATTTCGTTATCAGTGTCAAATAGGTCCAGAACACGCAAGGCGTCTTTGGCGAACTCAACAGCTGTTGTTGTTCGAAGGAAGGTTCGCAGAAGATAAGACATGACCACCTGCTGCTGAGTACTGTTTAGCTCAGCCCACTCTTCACTGGACAGCCCCTTGTTTGAGAGTGGTTTGGGCTTCTTTGTTACGCTGTCCCGTTCGGTCAGCACAACAGCAAAGAGCTCCGCCCTTTCGTCATCGTCGGCAGCGGTTTTCAAGACCTCGTGAATGGCTTGTGCGTGAACGGACTTGTCATTGGTTTCGGATCCGAGAATGCTGCGTATCGTCTCTGCTTTTGCGGACATGTACTACCTCCTGAGATTAGTTCTGTGTGGATAACGTTAAGTCTACAGAACAACATAGCCCAGATATCCGAGCTCCCCAAGCGCTATGCTGCAAAGCGCACCCGGTTACGCTGCAGAGGCCCACCCACCTATCCAGAGATATACCATCCCGCCAAGGCCGGAAGCGCCTTCGCCCCCATCATCTATGCCATCCAGGAGCCACACCTCCGACAATAGCCAGAACTACCATAATCAATACCATAGCCGCCCCTCGCGAATCCACATAGCCCCGTCTCCGGGAGGCTGAAGTCCAGGTGAGCCCTTTCACCCGTCGGGAATCCGATACCTCCCAGCCGAACCGTCTTCCCCCAGACGCATCCCCAGGAGGCTCACTAGAAACCTCCCCAACCTACCCATCCAGCGGACTCCGCACACCCCGACCGCCACGATTGAGTACATGCGTATAGATCATAGTCGTGCTCACATCCTTGTGACCCAGAAGCTCCTGAATCGTTCGAATATCATATCCATCCTCAAGCAGATGCGTCGCAAACGAATGCCGCAACGTATGACAGCTCGCCGGCTTCGCAATCCCCACCGCGCGCACAGCTTCTTTCACCGCTCGTTGCAGAACCGTCTGATGGACATGATGTCTCCTCCGCTGCCCCGTCTCTCGATCCAAATACTGGCGGGTCGCAGGAAAGACCCACCGCCACCCCCATTCCCAAGCCGCAGTCCGGTACTTCCGCGCCAACGCCGCCGGAAGTGCCACGCTTCCATCCCCCCGCTGAAGATCCTGATCATGCTGTCTGCGCACCTCCTCCAGATGCTCCTTGAGAGGCGCGCGCAGGCGCTCCGGGAAGATCGCGACCCTGTCCTTCCGTCCCTTGCCATCCCGAACAATGATTTCACCTCTCTCGAAGTCCAGATCCTTCACACGTAATCGAAGGCATTCCATCAGGCGCAGTCCAGATCCATACAGAAGACAAGCCATCAACCAACAAACGCCCGTCAGGCGAGAGAGGATCCCCCGGACCTCCTGACGAGACAAGACCACAGGCAACCGTTGAGATCGCTTCGCCCGCACGATCCCCTTCATCCAGTCGAGTTCCGTCTCTAGAACCGCTTTGTACAGGAAGGTAATCGCACTGAGCGCCTGATTCTGGGTGGAGGCAGAAACTCCCCCCGCCGTGGCAAGATGGGAGAGAAACGCCGTGACCTCGCGCTCACCCATCTCAGCCGGATGCCGCTTCCCATGAAAGAAGATGAACCTCCGAACCCATCCCACGTAGGTCTTCTCCGTGCTGCGGCTATACTTCCGCCTTCTGATCTCCTGACGTACTCGCCGGAGTAGCTTGGGCTTCCGTCCCGCACCGCGCGGAAAACCGCCACCTGCCGATTCAGGAAAGTTCACCGTGTCCGTCCCCTACCGGGCTCAAGAGCTTCATCGATCCATGCCGCCCCAGAGCAAGCCGCACGGACTCCCAAGAAGACTCAAGTAGCCAAATGGGGACCCCACTATCCTGCATCACACCAACAACCAGCCGCTCAGCCTCGATCAGGCCACAGGATGGCCTTGAGATCCTCCTCGGGCGTGGTGATCGCCTTGATTGCGAACTACTCGACCAGCACACGCCCCATACGTCCGGAGCGATGAAGGCCGGCATTGTTGACACGTGCCGCCACGCCCGTTCGCCTCCGGCTGGGACTTAGGACCTAGTGGGGCCGCAC
>JAGMDA010000117.1 GCA_023128935.1 Candidatus Eiseniibacteriota bacterium
CCTAGTCATTCGTTCCTCCAGAGCCTGTCATGAGGTGCCCGATCTTGTGCCGGTCAATCCTATGGGGGAGCAAGGTGCCTACAATCCTCCCTTGGTGGAGTACAACCAAGCGATCGCTGAGACCAAATAGCTCATCAAGGTCCTCGGACACCAGCAACACCCCTCCTCCATTGTCTCTAAGCGTGGCGAGAACCCTGCGAGCAGCCAGGGCACTTCGAACATCAAGCCCTCGTGTCGGATAGGAGGCAACTAGTAGCTTGGGCCTTCGTCCAAGCTCTCTGGCCAAGACTGCTCGCTGTAGCTGTCCGCCCGACAGGGTGCGCACCTGCACCCAGGGATCGAGACCCTCAAAAGACAGCTCCTTGAACGACGCACCAATGTCACGTTGCACGTGATCCCAGTCAAGAGACAGGCCACCGTACCGCGCATAGGTCTCTATACTTCCCAAGGCTGCGTTCTGGGCCACCGTCATCCATGGCACAAGACCCATGCCAAGAGGGTCTTCCGGCACAAACCCCACGCCGCTGGCTCGAATGCGGCCGGCGGTCCATGATGATGCATCGACTCCCTGCAGCAACCGTCTTCCGCGGGCACAAGCGATAAGTCCGAGAATGACATCCGCCAGCTCGCGTTGACCGTTACCTGATACCCCGGCAACGCCCACGATCTCACCGGGGCGGATCTGTAGGTTGATATCACCGAGACGAGTCCCTTTGCCCTCAGCACGGGCGCTGACATTTCTAAGCTCTAAGAGAGGGGTCTCGCCAGTCTTACGTCGCCCGGCCATTTGGCGGATCTCTCTTGGTATTGCATCGCCGAACATGAGAGCCACAAGCGCCTCTTCCGTTGCCTTCGAACGAATCAGCGTTCCGGCAATACGCCCGCGCTTCATCACGGTGATCCGATCGGCACACGCGAGGACTTCGCGCATCTTGTGGGTAATGAAGACGATCGCATACCCGTCCTCCTTGAGCCTTTCGAAGATTCCGAAGAGGCCTTCGATCTCGTGTGGAGCAAGTACTCTAGTCGCTTCATCGAAGATGAGGACTCTCGCCTGGCCGACCAACAGCTTGAGGACCTCAACCTTTTGCTGATCTCCGATCGCGATATCTCGAACAGGTACATGGGGATCGACATCCAAGTGGTATTGCTTCCCCAATTCATCAATCTGTTTGGCGATTCGTCGGTTATCCAGTACTGCGGGTAGATCTGGAAGATAGAGCGCCACGTTCTCCGCCACGGTCATTGCCGGAATCAGGGTGAACGTCTGAAAAACCATTCCGATCCGAAGCTTGCGAGCATCCAAAGGAGATCCAATGTGGGCTTCTTCTCCGTCCACGGCGATCGAGCCACTATCGGCGTTATAGAAGCCGTAGAGGATTTTCATAAGCGTGCTCTTCCCCGCACCATTCTCACCGAGCAGGGCATGAACCTCCCCACGGAAAAGATCGAGGTCTACCGAGTCGTTTGCGATAACGTTCGGGAACCGCTTGGTGATACCTCGAAGTGACACAAGCGGAGCCAGTGATTCGGTATCGAGTTGTTGCATTGCTGTTGTCATATCGTGACTACTGAACATGATCTATCCTGGCAGATGCCATTGCCGTATCATGAGCCCTGTACAAATGCTTGGCAGAAAAAATGTGTTCA
>JAGMDA010000118.1 GCA_023128935.1 Candidatus Eiseniibacteriota bacterium
ACCAGTATCTTGAAGCCTTGGCAGATGTGTACAAGCATGGGCAGCTTCGGCACCGGCCCGGAAACGCCACCCAGCACAGTCGCCAGCGGCCGAATCAAGACCCCTCCTGATGCCCCGCGAACTTGCTCACGGCTTGCGCCGAGATGCCCAGCAGCAGGCCCGCCTTCGTGCGGTTGCCGCCTGTTATCTCAAGCGCACGCAGCAGGAGTTGCTTCCGCACGGTTCCCAGGAAGCTTTCCAGAGAGAACCCCTCGTGCGGTTCGGGCAGTGACGACAGCGGGTCGGCCTCGACACCAATGTCCCTGATTATCAGGTCATCGGCTTGCAGAACGTCGGCGGACGACATCATCACAGAGCGCTCCAGAGTGTTCTGCAGGTCGCGCACATTCCCCGGCCAGCTGTGCGTCTGAAGACGGCGCAAGGCGTCGGGTGCCAGCCGGCGCCGCCTTCGCAAGTTCGAGTTGAGGCGATCCAGGAGCAGTAGGGCTATCTTCGGTATGTCAGAGGGCCGCTTCCTCAAGGGGGGCAGCTGAATATCACCCACGGCGAGACGGTAGTACAGATCCTCCCTGAACTCACCGGCGTGAATCCCCTCGGGCAGATCGCGGTTGGTGGCCGCGACGACCCGCACATCCACCTCCTGCGGTGCTTCGGCTCCCACCGGTTCCACCTTACCGTCATCCAGAACGCGCAGCAGCTTCGCCTGCGCGGCGACGGGCAATTCACCGATCTCATCCAAGAACAGGGTCCCGCCGTCGGCCAGGACAAACTTGCCCACCTGATCGCGTGTGGCCCCGGTGAAGGCGCCCTTCTTGTGACCGAACAGAGAACTTTCAACAAGATCCTTGGGAATGGCGCTGCAATTGACCGGCACAAAGCATTCCCGCGGTCGCCCGCTCAGACGATGGATGAACTTGGCCAACAACTCCTTCCCGGTACCGGTCTCGCCTTGAATGATCACCGGCGCGCTCGATGGCGCAAGGGCGGCAGCCTCCTCGAGTGCCTTCCGCATGCTCGGATGATCCGCGACCATCCCCAGATCTTGCAGGATGGCTTCCGGGTCCGGTGCGGGCACGGAAGCTGACATGAACTCGTCGGGTCGCATCGCCCCGGCCACTCCGCGCATGGTGGCCGAATCGATGCCGGACCTAATCTCCGGCATCCATGGCAAGCTGAGATCGACTTCATCAACCAGGGACCTCTCGCGGGTCACAAAGCGTGGGGGGCGCACATTGAGGATATGAGCCGGGATCTCACCGCTTGCCGCCAGCATCAACCAGCAGGCGTGCATCTGCGGAGTGCCCGAGGCGACCGCGATGAAGCACTCGCCACATGCCGAGCCCTCATTGAGTTCCCGGTAGTGCTCGCGCAGTTGCTTCAGAATCGCGGCATAGTCAGTCGGGTCCTCCAGTGCGAGTTCGCGCACGTCCACCTCAATCGACGGGTGCCGCTGTCTGATTGCATCCAGTGTGCTCCGGGAGTTGGCCTCCGCCCGCGGTGTCGAGAAGAGCACAACCCGGTCGAACGGCCGCACCGCGATGAGCGAGAGGATGGGACCCGGCTGCTCATCGTCTCCCACGAGTCCCATCGTGAACGGATCGTGGAAACCGGTAAAGGTCAGGAGTGTCCTCATGCAGGTCCCCTGGTCTGAAATGACCCTGACTGGCGCCGCGCCGTGGGCCCAACCGATAGCGATAACGGCGATTATACTGAACCAGCCGCGCGAACGATCAGGCGGATCATGCCAGGAAGCCCCGCGATCTTCAAGCTCGAGCAGCGGCCAGGAAGGGGATCTCATCATCGCAGTCGCAGTCACAGCCGACGCGAAGCACGGCCGGCCCGAAAGCACTCCCGACATAGCCCACTGCTGAGTAATCCTGGATAGAAGCGGCGTCAACAGCTACTGTTCATCGAAAATCTGCCTGCGATCCTTTCCCGCCCAGAACGGGCAGTGCGGACACACCTCACCCTCTGGGTAGTCAATCCCCTCCTCGTGCGGGCACCCATAGATACCCGGGGTGAGCGCCACGCTGCGAACCCGGTGGGACTCAAGGAATGCCAAAACGGCATCCTGAATGCCCGCGTCATGGCGCACGTCAACATCCGGCGAAAGCCACTTCTCCATGAATTCAACCGGCCCGGCCTCCTCAAGGACAATGCCGACCGCGATCTTGGACGCTACCTGATCATTCGGACCGTAGTAGGCCACGGTCCCAATCGGGTATCCGCGGTAGCCTTTCTGTGCCATCGCCTGGATACGTTTGCCTGGATCAGGAATTGGTCTGTTCATCGGATCGCCTCCCATCAGCCATGCATGTGAGGTCGATAACCTGTCCGCGCGTCACACATGCCGTGTGCACATCTCGTAGCGATTCCATCGCTGCGCATCACATCTGCCAGCAGACCACGCTGAGCTAACGCTCACATTGGCTGGCGCGAGAAATCGCGAAGGATCCGGCGTTGGAGTGCCGCGATGACGCGCTCATAGCCCAGGCTGGGAACCTTGGTCATACCGCGATTTCCGTGATTTCCGAGCCTGG
>JAGMDA010000119.1 GCA_023128935.1 Candidatus Eiseniibacteriota bacterium
GATGGACGATAATACCCGTCGGATGGCTCCCCGGCGTCACGGTGACATGCGGCGGGCAGCCCATCGAATTCGTCATCGAAACCGATCAGTGTGAAGCCTTCGCCGTCTACTCCATCGTGGCTGATGGCGCCCTGCTCCGTATCACACCCGATGCGTGCCCGGCCGACACCAACGACGACGGCTTCGCCCATGACATCGATTTCCTCGGCAAGGCCATCACTGTCCGCTCGGCGAGCGGCGAGACCAGCGGGTCCGTTTCGCGGTTATCTCGTCCGTGTGTGTGGTCTTGCTCTCGTCCGCGTGGGTGGCCTTGCTCTCGTCCACGCGTGTGTCCTTGCTCTCCTGATTGAGCTTCATCGCCCAAGCCCCCACCCACAGGCAGAGTCCCAGGCCTACAGCCACACATAGCAAGGCTCTCTGGGGAATCTGAGGGATGCGCAGCCTCAGCCGTCTCCCCAAAAGTACCTCCCAGAAAAGAACAATATTCAGTGCCGCCAGAGCAAACCCGATGCCCGGCCCGAGCGCATGAAATCCGAAGGCGGCCCGGACATCACCATGCAGCAGGGTATGCAGGGAGCGGGTCAAACCGCAGCTCGGGCAGCTGTGCCCAGTCAATGAATGAAACAGACAATGCGGCAGGTAGCTCTGCAGCGGCTCCATCAGGAGGACATAGGACATGACCAGCATGGAAGCAGCTATGACGGCGAATCTCGCACCTCTGTGGCGAGCCTCCAGCGGCAGTCCTCGATCCTCTGCGGCCATGTGAGGGCCCTCAGTTGGCTACTTGAAGATCTTGTACTCCGGCCCAAATTGCTCCAGATACTCCAGACTGAACGCCCGGTATGTATAGGCGATCGGCAACGTAATCACAGAGCCGATATAGGGAATGGCCAGGAAGAGGAAGCCGATGCAGCATGTGAACAAACCCACCACAAAGAGACACACGGACACCGCAAAGCGCAGAAAGAACACCATCAAACCATATAAGATGAAATGCCACGGATGGCGAGAGAAGAGCGACAGAAAGCGCGTCCAGGCATCTGTAGCATGCACTCTTTCTCTGTACATGATCGGGACGACAAAGTCGTTCAGGAAAAGATCAATAAATGCGATCCCCACAAACAGAGTAAAACCCAGGGTCACCAAGCTGACAATGCCAAGGATGCTTAGGGCTGTAGGGTAGTAGGCACCCGATATCTCGATTGCCACGTGGATACCAAAGCCTATCAGGAGCGCCACCGGAATCAGACAGATCAACCCAAACACAACACGCCACCGGAAGAGAGAATCCGCCTCCCGGCCATATTCGCTCCAGGGCTTAGAGACCTGCGATTCGTCATTGGCAACGTTGTAGAGAAACATGAACTTGCCGCGCGAGCTAAGCCAGATGAGGGCCAGCACAATGGCAAGTATAACAAGCAATCCAATCACACACACCGCAAACCAGATCGGGTTGTCCGCAAACCATTCTACAGCGGTTTCCGGGATCTCACGGAATTCATCCCAGCCCATGTGCGCGCGCTCGCGAATGTGAGAATATCCGCCACCACCGCCATTGTGGGTGTTGATGATGTCTGCGAGGAAAACGGTGAATCCGACGGTGAACCATTTCCCAATGTCAAAAGGGCTGAAGAGGGCCTGCTTCATCCTGATCAGGCCGCGCTTGAGTGGGGCGATGTACGTGATTCCCATCCTATATCCCCCCTGGGGTCAGAGAATCCAGCCAGGCTGCAATTCCTTACAAGTCGAACAGTTGCGGACTTGCCTCAACTACTTCCTTAGCCGGCTTGACGAATTGTGTCAAGCACCACAAGGCCGCTCAGGAAACAGGTTCGGAGAGCGCGCGAAGGACGCGTAGTCCGCCAAATGGCCATTCCGAGGCAGCAGGACGGGTTTGGCAACAGATCGAGATTTGGGGCGCCGTACGGGATGGGGATCCCCTCGGTGTCCGTGACCTCACCTAGCCAGCGGTCAAGGTGACAGCGATAGCTGCGCGGGATGGCCCTTAGGGCTCGCGCAAGCCCTTACCTGGAGCACCCCCCTG
>JAGMDA010000012.1 GCA_023128935.1 Candidatus Eiseniibacteriota bacterium
TCGTGCACCTCGAGACCGGTGCACTCTTGAATTTCTGACGAAAGGGTCTCCATGATGCAACGATCCCCGACACTCCTGCCTGCGGCCCTGACCCTGGCTGTCACCATGATCACCGCCACCACGGTCTCGGCACTCCCCTCCGAATGCCAGGAGTGCCACAGCCGGAGCTTCGTGAACGCGAACTTCGCCAACGCCGACAAGATGCTCAAGGAGGCGGACAAGCTGTTCGCCGAGGCCATCGAGATCCGCGAGCTGGCGGCCCACATGCGAGGTGCGCACGAGGGGTGAATCCGTAGAAAATGGGAGAGATCACCATGTTCTGTTTTCAATGTCAGGAGACAGCCAAGAATACCGGCTGCACCGTCAAGGGCGTTTGCGGCAAACTGGAAGATACTGCCAATCTACAAGACCTGCTAATCCATGTTTCGATATCAAGCCGATCGGGACGGTCAAGGAAGATATCGAGGCGATGATAGCCGGCATGTAGCACCGAGCGATGTACGGGGCGTCTTCTGGACCGCTGCCAATCCAGAAAGGGCAGTGCTGTCAGAAGAAATAGCGCATACGTATCGCGGTTCTCCATGCGTTCAGCTTCTCGCCGTATTCGGTGCCATGAGCGCCGCCAACGTAGTTGAAACGCAAGCGCAGTTCCAGGTTCTCCGTTCCCGTGTAGGTGATTTCCGGGATGAGGTTAAATGAGCCGTCCTCCAGGTTACAGATCGTAAGCAGGGAGGGTGTTACATACAGCCAGCCGAAGGGCTCTTTCTGGGATACTCTCAGATAAAAGTAGTTCTGCATGAAATTCGGTTGTTCGTAGCCTGAAAGGGTCGGGCCCGCGGCGGTGAGTTGAGCGTCTTCTGCTCTCTCAGTGAAGGCGAAGTAATCCTTGGCCTGGTCTTCGCTGTAGCCTTCTCCATGGCGATAGAACTCGAGGATGAAGGTGGTCTCGGTGGGAGCCAGGTAGCGGATTCCCGCCAGGCAATTCCAGGCGTCATTCGTTTCCGTCGTGACCGTTCCAGCGGGGGCAAGCACTGTCTTCCGCGAGTCGGTGATCAGCGCCAGCTCCCCATGGATCTCGAAACTGCTGGTGACGTTCCGGGAGGTGGCAAGCCCGTAGCGGGCGGAGCGGCTCCCCTCCGACAGCGCCATGAAGTCGATATCGGTGTCATAGAGCAGCAGGTAGAGTTTCCCGGCGACATTGATGTGGTCTTCTTCTCCGAAGGCGGAATTCGCATCACCAAAGACAGGCAGTATCACGCCCATCAGGGAAAGGGCCTTGAGGGGCCCGGAGAAGCTCTTCACGATGTCTGTGAATCCCATCCAGTAGCCCTCCAGGGCGAGGTCGGGGTCAGAGGGGTTCCTGTTCCGGCCGGCGAAGTTAGTCGGGTTCCATGCGTAGCCCTTTCCCCAGCGAAGGAGTGTCTTGCCCAGCGTGAAGTAGGCGTTGGATCCGGCCTGCAGGGAGAGGTTGCCTTCGTACAGGAGGAGATCGTCACCCCACTCCTTTCCATCGTAGCGTCCCTCGAGCCTCCCGAGGCCATACGCCCTCAAGGGGCCTTGCTGATAGGTCAGGCCTGCGTGGATATCCATTCCGCTCTGAAGCCGGTAGCGGTCCCTGTCCTTTCCTATGAAATCGAGCCGGTACGAAGCGGCGTCACGGTTGAGCCGGGAGTATGACAGATCCCCCTGGACATACCCGTCAAGGGACCACGGGGATTTGTCGAACTCGCCGACATCGAAGGAGAACTCCTCAGGCTCCGACGGTAGCTCCATCTCCTGGGCCTGGACGGGCCGATCGCTCATGAGGAATAGTGCTAAGCCCGCTGCGGTCACTGCCCGGGCGGCGGCCCTTTGCTGGAGGATCACCGTAGCTCTCCCACCTTCGGCAAGAAGCTCAAGGTGAATACCTCGTCGCTGAATTCCCTGGCCTTGATCTCAGCGAAGAGTATGACCGAGCGGTATCCCTTCTGAAGAGGGCTGTCTGTCTCGAGGACGCTGGGCCGGACGATCCCTCCCCCAAAATCCTTGGTTTTACTATAGCGCAGGGTCTTGATGAGAATTCCTGTGGAAGCGTAGCACCTAATCTCTGTGGGGATGACGCTCTGCTTGTCGATCACCATCTCGATGTGGTCATAGGCCACCGATCCCGATCGTGCCTTGAGGTCCAGGAAATAGGTGCCCTCCTCCTCCCGCGACGATTCGACGGTGTATTCAGCGGAGTAGTCGAGGCGCAGGATGTCGGAGTTATTGAACACCCCCCCGACGATGGACTGCAGACTGGTGATGCGCAGTGGCTTGCCGACGCTCGGCAAGTAGAGCCACATGTTGTCCTCGAGCCGCAGCGTGCTTCTCCCCTTCTCGCTGGCCGGGGACAGAAAGAGGGCCGCCATGCGGTCCTGCCCCTTCTTTATGGTGTAGAGCACGAATTCCTTCTTGCTGCCGTCAGGCTCCACATTGATGAGCTTGCGGTACATTTCATACGAGTCCGGATTGAGGTTGCGATCCACCTGACGCAGGATCTCCTCCCCGTCAAGGGCGTGGATCAGCGGTGCAAATCCGCAAAGGAATGCTGCCGCCGCAATCGCAATGGTACGCTGCTTCATTTTCCTAATCATCCTTCTGGGTTTGTCACCTCTGAACGAGATGAGTCGAGTTCGTCGATCTCTATGCCCTCAGATCTGCCTCATCGCGGTGACCGGTTCCATCCGTGAGGCCTTGTACGCCGGTTGCAGACTGGCGAGCACCGATATCAGGACCACGAGTAGAGATACCGCTATGATCTCCCCCGGATCCAGCGTCGGAGAGAGCAATAGGCCTTTCTGGCGGCCGAAATCGTAAGAGATCGGGTATATCTTGAGAACCACAATGGCCGCCAGTGAAAGCAAGGTGCCGATGGCTGAGCCCACAATGCCCAGGCTGAGCCCCTCGACCAGAAAGAGAGAGAGGATTTGCCTGGGCCGGGTGCCGATGGCGGCAATGGTCCCGATTTCCTTTATACGCTCGAAGACCGCCATGATCATGACATTCATCACGCTCACCAGCACGATGGCGACCAGCATCAGCTTGATGAAGACAGTCATGACATCGATCATTCTGGCGATATTGTAAAAGGGAGAGAGCTTTTCCCATGTGTGGAACTCGTATTTCGGTGCTCCCTGCTTGCTGAGCTCACCGCCGAGTGCCTCCGCGAGCGCCGCCTCCACCCTCTCCAGGGCCTCGGCGTTCTTCAGCCGGACAGCGTATTCATTCGCCTCATTCTTCTTGATACGGAGGATTTCCTGCGCGTCCTGGATGTGAATGTAGCCGTCACGCCCGCCGGGTCCGGAGATCCCCTCCAGGATACCGCGGACGGTGAAGGTCTTTGCATTGACGGAGCCGTCTTGGTTGGTGGCCACGATGACCACCGTATCCCCCAATTTCACCTGCATGCCTTTGGCCAGCAGCTCCGGCACCAGAATCTCCCCCGCCCTGAGCAATGTGTCTCCTATGTCTCCCTGGAGCATGCGCGTCGGCAGGAGAGGTGCCGCGAGGATCTCCCGCGCCGGGTCTACCCCGTTCAGGCGTATGTTGGTCGTCTCCTCGAAATTGCTGAACATACCGCCAAACTTGATGCGCGCGGAATAGGCTTCGACTTCGGGGAGGGAGTTCAGGGTCTTCTCGATTGCCTCCATGTCCTGGGGGCCCAGGTTCATGTGGAGGGGCAGATTGTCGATGGAGGCCACATAGCCGCGCTTGTGAACCTGCAAGTGCCCCAGCATGGAGTCTGTGATCTGACCGATCATCAATGACTTGAAGGCACCGGTGATGGAGGAGAAGAGGAGCACGGCCAGGACGCCGATTGTGATCAGTAGGGAAGTGAGCAGCGTGCGCCGCTTGTACCGCAGGAGGTTGCGCAGGGCTATTTGGGCGATGCTATGCATGACCGGTCCTCCTGTCCTCCAGGCCTGCAATGAGACCATCCTCAATAGTGTATACGATCTCCGCCTCGCCCACGATCTTGGGGTCATGGGTCGAGAAGAGGAATGTTGTCTGGCGCTCTTCCTTCAAGGACTTCATGAGGTTGA
>JAGMDA010000120.1 GCA_023128935.1 Candidatus Eiseniibacteriota bacterium
TGAGGTACTCGTCACACTCTTCAAAGAGCCTCTCAACCAAGGGAGCTGGTGCACCGCCGCGGCGGTCGATCAATTGATCCATGGCATCACACAAGATGCCTCCCTTGAGTCGAACAACCTCTGCGAAACACAGTGGAAAAACGTGAAAATCAACCGTATCTTGCATGCCCCGTCTTCCAGGAAATCGTGTGCGGGCCTCCTGGATAATGGAGCTGTCGGACCCTGTGAGGAGCAAAACGGTGTCGTCGACGAGACCCGCGTCAGCGAGGTACTTGATCCCCTTGTCCCAATCACGTGTGTAGGTGATCTCATCCAGCAGGATGTACCGGGTATCCCCGACAGGCATCGTTCCCAGGTGTTCCGCCACCAAGCGCACCAGTGAGTGGTGATCGTCGATCAACTCCCCTGTGAAAAATGCGATCCGCCGCGGTTCAACCTCGCTGTGCAGTAGTTCAGCCATCCACTGCTTGAGAAGTGTGGTCTTGCCGATCTGGCGTCCTCCAGTGATGGAGTAGATGCCGGGTTTCCCCATTGGAAGGGCATCCAGTAGGTCTGAACGATGAACGAGGGGTTGCCTGCTGAGGTCCCTGAGCTGTGGGTCGAGCAGGGCGAATCGATCACGATCCTCCAGATGCGTATTGTGGGGTTCGAATCGTGTGTCCATAGCGACCCCTCTCTTTTAGCTATTTGGCAATGAATAAATTTATTCATACAGGAATATATATTTCGCACTACAGCCTGTCCAGGGGCATTTCCTGTGCCCAATAGCGACTCCTGCAGGAGAATAGCTAGCGCTAACTACTCCTATTTCAATTGATTATGGGTGCAGCCCGGGGGGATGGCGTGTGGATGTGCCTTCCTAGGAATCCGGGAAGACACTCTGGAACCATAGGGCAGTATCAAGTTGATGAAAGGGCAGTATCGACTTGATGAGGGGGGGGGCTAGTCGATACTACTTCCTACCGGTCACCGTTGCGGACGAGCTGGGTCACATTGCTGCGGGCTGACCAGGTCACCGCAGTGAGCTGGCTGGGTCACCGCAGTGGACTGGCAGATCGCACGTCAGGAAGAGGGCTGCCCGGCAGTACGGATGACGCGACGGCCCCTCGGCCGCAACTTCCACCATCGCTTAACGTTGACACAACCCCCTATGCGGCCGGGATCTTCACCTTGGATGGAGCTGTCTCCGCACCCTGACCATAGGCCAGCGCATACAGCAGGGCGATATTCACGAACGGAACAAGCCCAATAACGACCCCCCACCACTCGGGCCGGCCACACCGAGCAGCCACCTTCATCATAATAATGACCCCGGTAATGACATTCACGAGCGGTATGAACATAAGAATCAGCCACCAGGTGGGCCTTTGGGCCACCTGCAGCGCGAGAATGACATTGAGAACTGGAATGAAGGCAAACCATCCGTTCTCCGTTCCAGTCTTCTCGGCGATTTTCATAAACGCGAATGCGGAGACCAAGTACAGCGCCACAGCGATAAGCATCGGGATTGTCGAAAGAGCGCCCGCGGCGGCTTCACTGCCAGCAAATTCACCTTCCATGATTCCTCCTCCTTCGTGGTCCGCAATACGAATCAGCGAATATCAATATCGGAATCGACCACGCACTCCCCTTCCTTAGCGCAAACCGGCCCACCCTTATGGGCGCCGGCTCAGCACTACGATCTGGCCACACCTGATGGATGCGCGGACCAGCTCGCTCCTAGCCCGAACTGCACGCGAGGCGCAGGTTGCGCCCCAGCCGAGCACACGCCGCGCCTATCTTTCGGCCCAGGAGCGTTCTTTTGGTAGCCGATGGCGTCATCGGGCAGTAAGCTAGGAAGATAGTGCAGATTGAGTGATCTCGGGCGCGGTCCCGGGACCGGAGCGATTCGGCTCCCGCGAACTGCCTCTTGGCGCGAAAAGGCGGATCTGCTATGGAACTCAGGGCGAATTCGTCAGGAACCCATGGCATGACTCATTAAGAAGGACACGCACCATGACCCAGATAGAAGCCGCCCGCACCGGCATGATCACGCCCGCGATCCGGCGCGTGGCCGAGAAAGAAGGGCGCGAGCCCGAGGAGGTTCGCAAGGCCCTCGCCGCAGGCCACCTGGTCATCCCCTCCAATGTGCATCACCTGGCTGCCCAGTACGGCGGGAGCGATGGCGGCAAGCTCGACCCGATCGGCATTGGCAGGCTGCTGAGAACCAAGGTCAACGCCAACCTCGGCACCTCGCCCGACGCTTCCTGCAAGGATGAAGAGCTCATCAAGATGAACCTCTCGATCCGTTATGGCGCCGACGCCGTCATGGACCTCTCGACCGGAGGGTCGCTCGATGAGATCCGCACCTACCTGATTGCTAATGCCCCCGTGCCGCTCGGCACGGTACCGATCTACGAGATGACTCAGCACAAGCCGGTGGAAGAGCTTACTTGTGAGGATATGCTGGCAACGATTGAGAAGCAGGCCCGGCAGGGCGTGGACTTCTTTACCATCCACGCCGGCCTCTTGCGCGAACACCTTCCGCTGGCTGAGGCACGCTTGGGTGGGATTGTCTCGCGTGGCGGGAGCCTGCTGGCCAAGTGGATGACGCATCACAACAGACAGAACCCGATGTACGAGATCTTCGATGACCTGTGCGCCATCATGCGCGAGTTTGATGTGGCCTTCAGCCTGGGCGACGGCTTGCGTCCCGGTTGTCTTGCCGACGCAACCGACAAGGCGCAGCTCGCTGAGCTGCACGTTCTCGGTGAGCTGGTCCTCAAAGCTCGGGAGCAGGGCTGCCAAGTCATAGTCGAGGGCCCCGGCCACATCCCCTTTGATCAGATCGAAGAGAACATGCGTTTGGAAGCACAACTCTGCGATGGCGCACCCTTCTACGTCCTGGGTCCGATCGTCACCGATGTCGCTCCTGGATATGATCACATCACCAGTGCTATCGGCGCCACCGCTGCGGCAACCTATGGTGCGTCCTTCCTTTGTTATGTTACGCCCGCCGAGCACCTCGCCCTGCCAGGCCCTGTCGATGTACGCGAGGGGGTGATCGCCCATCGGATCGCGGCCCATGCAGGCGACGTCGCACGGGGCCTTCCGGGCGCTCGGGACTGGGACGATCGCATGAGCCGGGCGCGGACCAGATTCGATTGGCGGACACAGCTAAAGATTGCAATGGACTCGGAGCGCGCTCGCGAGATCCGCAAGGCTTCCAGCCCGGATGATGACTTCTGCAGCATGTGTGGCAAGGACTGGTGCGCGGTAAGGCGCTCCAAGGAAGTCTTCCAGGAAACAGAACCGAAGCCGGAATCTACAGAAGACACCTCAGAGGCCACAGAATCCAAAGCCGTCACCCCACAGCCCAGTCCGACAGGTGATTGAAAGGGAGCCAGCGCGGTTGGTAAAGGGGAGGGGGCAATACGGCAGTTAGGGCGCACGCCCCTAGCTCCAGGTGCCGTACAACTCGCCATCCAACCAGCGGCCACGCCAAGCGTTGCCAGCCATTGGGCCGCTTGGAGACCGTCCCGGTAGTTGGCTGTTTGCATTATCAGGCGGCCACATTCGTGATATACTTCAACTATCCATAGTGCGGACGCTCAATGGATAGAACCCTCGTGACATACTCCAGCTATCCATCGTGCGGGCGCTCAATGGATAGAACCCTTATTCGTTATACTTCAGAGCTGATGCCATCAGCACACGCAAGGCCTCCCACTTCCTGGGGCACCGCGTGAAGGGGGAGTCAGGAAGGGCAATGGCGCCAAGTGCGGTCCCTTCAGCTCATTCGGTCCCCTTGGTAGGAGAGGGGAAGGCTTCCGAGACGAGAGAGGGAAAGGCCTCGGCAAGGACATGGGCTATTTCCCGGAGTTTCTTTGCACCGGCGGTCGTGACGTGCATTTCAAGGAGGTGGACCAAATGAAAACAATGCCCTTTGCTCTGGCGCTGCTCGGGCTTGTCGTCGGCGGAGCGAGCGCCACCCCGGACTGGTTGGCCGGATGCGCATTTATCACTCACAACGTACCGGAGCTCCAGTACACCGAGAATCCTGGCACCTTGTGCCAGGATTATTCCACGTACGCGATTTCGAGCGCAGAGGAGCAGATCAACAGCATCTATACCGGTGGCTTCGCTGCGATAGCCAACTGGTTCATCCTCGTTGCGTTCGTTGAGGACGACAAGGAATGGTGTAGTGCCCAGTTCGGTTTCGATGAATTCGAGATGGGCCATGACGGCATCTTCACATTCTCCTTCTGGGGTCCCTGCTTCCCTCCGACGGGGGGATTCGAGATCCCGTCGGCGTGCTGGCCTCAACCATTGGAAGGAACCGCTCTGGTCGTCACCGGTGATCCATGGACGGGCAACTATGTTCCTCTGT
>JAGMDA010000121.1 GCA_023128935.1 Candidatus Eiseniibacteriota bacterium
ATCCTCTCGATCACCCAGGAAGTGTACTCTTGCGGTCAATCCAGCCTGCGCCGCCTGTCGTCGCAACTGCCCACGCAACGGACCGTCACCAATCATCACCAAGTGCAGTTGCGCGCTTGTGGCAGGGGACTGGTGAGAAGTCCGGGCCAACTCCAACTGCCTGAGCGCCTCCAGGAGCACGCGGTGTCCCTTGTGCGGAATAAGACCGCCCACTGTCGCCAGCACAGTACAATCGGGTTCAAGCCCGAGGGCCGGCAGAAGCTTGGTCCTTGCCTCCCGGGCGGGCTGGATCCCAGGGGCTCCGCTGTGAACGACACGTATCCGCTCGCGCGTCAAGCCACACTGTTCCAGGATGTCGGCAATCCGGCGACTGACACAGATCAGCATGCTCGCCCGGCGCATCTTCCACCCCGAGCCGGGCCATCGGGCAACGCGCACATCCACGCGTCGGTGGCAGACCAGCGGCACCGCTATCCCAGACAATGGCCTGGCCAACGCAAGCAGGCCAAGGCCATGAGCATCATGTGCCGCGGCGAGTTCAGGGCCGATCCGGCGCAGTAGCCGGGCCAGTTTGAGGATCGCAAGCGGATCCGTCTCACCGGCAGCCCGCAGGGGGTGCAATACAAGGCCGGTCTCCACCGCACGCTGCCAGAGAGGAGAACCGGGCTGGCAGACCAGGTGAGTCTCATGTCCCCATTTCGCCAGGCGGCGGCAAAGCAGGTTGCACTGACGCTGACCGCCCCGCCAGATCTTGCCTGTATCAACGTGCAGTGATCGCATGCTCCTCACCCGGGCGAGACTCACAGCCCTTGCCAAGCCATCATCCGGCCGGGATTGAGTTCCCGGCCAATCCTGGTTCGGTTGGGCGATCATAGCCATCCCCCTTCCTGGTGCCAAGGCTGACGCGCAGGTGGTGGTAGGCACTCAGGCCGAGGCTGACGCGCCCGCGCCGGTGGTGCTATCCTCCAGCCGCTGAGAGAAGGGAAAGAGGCCGACACCCATGAGCACAAAATCCGACAGGCAGTTCGATCCGGCGAGCCTTCGCCGCTGCGTGCCCCGCGGTGCCTTGCAGATCGTCGAACGCATCGCAGGCGCGGGCGGACAGGCTTTTCTGGTGGGGGGCTGCTTGCGCGATCTGCTTCTGGGCCGCTCCCCCAAGGACTGGGATATCGCTACCGATCTGACCCCGGAGCAAGTCCGATCTCTCTTCCGCAGGGTCCATGAGGTGGGCGCAGCCTTCGGCACCTTGCTGGTACCTCGCCGGGATGGCATCTATGAAGTAACCACCTTTCGAACCGAGAGCACATACAGTGACGGCCGGCACCCGGACGAAGTCACCTATACCCACCGGCTTGAGGAGGATCTGCAGCGCCGCGACTTCACGATCAATGCAATGGCCTGGGACCTGCGCGGGGAGCGGATCGAGGATCCCTTCGGTGGCATAGAGGATCTCAGCCGACGGCAGATCCGCGCTGTTGGGAACCCGGGTGAACGCTTTCGCGAGGATGCTCTGCGTCTGCTGCGGGCGGTGCGCTTCGCCACCCAGCTGGGCTTCCACATAGAGAAAGAGACGTGGGAGGCAGTCGGTGTGGCATCAGAAGGGCTCAAGCGGATCTCTGCCGAGCGGATCCGTGAGGAGCTGAACCTGATCATGCTCGCGCCCAAGCCTTCAACGGGTTTGCTTCTTCTGCAGGCAGCGGGCTTGCTGCGGATCATCCTGCCGGAGCTGGAGGCCTGCCGTGGCGTGAAGCAGAACCGCTTCCATGCATATGATGTCTTCACGCACAGCCTGCTGGCTGCCGACGCCGCACCTCAGAACAACCTGGTGATCCGCATGGCAGCGCTCCTCCACGACATTGCCAAGCCGGAGACGCGCGAGGAGCGCCATGGCGACTTCACCTTCTACGCGCATCAGGTCCTCGGCGCCCGCAAGGCGCACCGGATCCTGCGCCGTTTGCGCTACCCGAACGAGGAGCGCGAGCGCATCACGCACCTCATCTACCACCACATGTTCTATTACGAACCGAAGTGGACAGATAGTGCCGTCCGCCGTTTCGCGCACACGGTTGGCCTGGAGAACATCCCCGACCTGATCCACCTGCGCTTGGCCGACATGATCGGGAACGGGCGCAAGTCGGGCGATACAAGCCCCCTGCAAGCGCTGCTGCGGCGGGTGGACGAGGTGATCGCAAAGGATACGGCCCTCAGTGTGAAGGACCTCGCCATCGGTGGCCACGAGCTGATGGATCTCGGTGTACCCAAGGGCCCGGGGATCGGACAGATCCTGCGCGCATTGCTCGAGAAGGTCCTGGACGACCCCGAGGTCAACACGGGTGAAGCGCTTCTGGAAGAAGCGCGGGCCATGATTGCCGCTGGCGTGCACCTGCCGCTCGACCGGCCAGCGCGGGGCTTCACTCACACGGAAACAGCCGGCGACGAACCTGGCCGGAGCTGATCGGACAGCCCCTGCCCAAGCTCCGCCGTCTCGTTCCATCTTGCATCTCCACCCTGCCAAGAGACTATACGAGCGGTCTTGACCCGGGAACCGGGAACTGAAAGCATACAGTTGTTGTTGGCAACCGCAGCCCTCTGATCCCGAGGAGGAATGCCATGGGCCAGTTTCGAGCAGTTGTACACGGACGCGTTCAAGGGGTCTGCTTTCGCATGGAGACAGTCTCTACGGCCCGCAACCTTGGGCTCAGGGGCTTTGCGCGCAACCTTCCAGACGGCAGTGTTGAAGTCGTGGCAAACGGTGATCAAGGAACGCTCGAGAGTCTACTGGACTTCCTGCACTATGGCCCAACCCTTGCCAAGGTAGATCACTTGGAGGTCGACTGGAAAGACGCGAGCCCGGTCGGGGAGCCCTTCGAGGTTCGCTACTGAGCTTTGGTGGCTTGGACTGGAACTCCCGGCCCCAGCTTGGGTCACAATAGGAAAGGACCAATCCGGGAGATCGCCCCGCCCCGCCCCCCGGACTTCTTCGGTGCATCGTGAAATCGGGGTTTACAAGCATGCGCATCGACACACAGGAAACTGGCAACGGGAATCAACCCACGCCTTCGGAGCGGGATCTGTCCACGCCTTCCGGAGAGCGAGGACGGCGCAGTATCGGATCCATGCAGCTAATGGGATGGGTCGCTCCGCTGCTTCTCGCGAGTTCGCTCCTGCTCGGCGCTGTGGGGCCGAGCGGATTCGTGACCGCCCAGACCCCGGGAAATGCAGGTCGCTCCACGCGCGCTCGCAACCCGCTTGCCCCGGAAGTGGCTATAGGGCTCGAAGTTGCCACGATGCTCGCCGAGACAATCGGCCTCTGTGAGAACCCCGAGTGGGAGCAGCGGCTAACCGATGTCGGCTACCGGGTGGCCAGCGTAGCCATGGATGAGGATCTACCCTACAACTTCCGGATCCTGGATCTCCCAGAGCCTAATGCCATGGCGCTGCCGGGGGGATTCATCTTCGTTACCCGCGGCATGTTCGAAACCGGGATCCCGGACGACGAGCTGGCTCACTTGATCGGTCACGAAATCGGACACGTGCACAGAGAGCATTTCACGCGCACTTCCAGGCTCAATACACTCATCTCCGTGCTCAAGACCGCCCTCGCGGTCGGCATCATGATCGGTGCTCCCGACACCCATTCCTACGAACGCGTCGAAATGGCCGACGACCCGGGGCTGCGAAACTGGTCTGTTGGCATGACTGGCAAGAGCGCGCTGCTGCAGGGCACCTCTATTATGGGCAGCGTTCTGCACGCCCTCTTTCAAAGGGGCTACAGCCGCAAGCTCGAATTCGAGGCTGACGAGATGGGACACCGGCTTGCCGTGCGGGCGGGCTATCCTCCCGAAGCGGGTGTTGCGATGCTCTTGCGCCTTCGTGAACGTAGCTACGAGGGGAATCGCTTCGGCTACTGGCGAACCCACCCTTTCTTTGATGACCGGTTGGCTCGTGCGAAATCGCGCCTCACACACTTGTCCCCGCCGGAGACACCCCCTGACGATTCCGAATACCGGCAGCATCTTGCCCTGTACTTCGCATCCATGGCCGCGAAGCTGCCCGATGAGAAGCAAGCGCTCTATTTCTATCGCTGCGCACTGCAGGCCGAGCCTTACCGTTTCGCCTCTCTCGCAATGGCACTCAAGCTGATTCGCTTTAAAAAGGAACGGGAGGAGCAGAAGCATCCACTTGAGCGACACACCGGTCCCCTGATCGCCGACTATGACAGTCTGATCGCTCAAGCGACTCGGATCAAATCGGACTGGGCGCATTTGGCTGCCGCGCGGCAGGAGCGAGCCACCCTTGAAGAATCCAGAGAGCAACTGCTTTCCGAATACATGACCAACCTCGAAGGGCAGGATTCCTCAACCAGCTGTCTGGAGCGCTTCTTGGTAAACTATCCGGACCATGCCCGCACCCTTGAGATGACCTGCCTCCTCGGCCTTCATTACCAGCTCTCCGGTCGTGCGGATGAGGCCGTCTGCGTGTTGCAGCCCTTGCTTGCCCAAGATACCTCCGCAGTGTGGGCCGACAGCGCTCGGGTCATTATCGGCAAGAGCATCAGGGAGATCGAAGATATGGTCGTCTGCTGCCGGCTGTGGAGCACTTTCAAATCGCAGGGCGATTCGCTGCTAACTGGGGCTGCCAGCGATCGGATGGATAAGCTATCCAGTGCAGATCTGACACTGAAGGACGGCGGTAGCTTTGTGCAAAATTGCCCGGAAACTCCCTGGACCACACTCGTTCAAAACAAGACACGGGAAAGAGCAGGCCGTATGCTTGAGAATGGGCTCGTGCAAGAAGGCCTCCATCGCTATCAGGACGCCCTCAATGCCTATTTCGCGATTCTGGCCCTGGCACCGGAATCACCCGCCGCCTCCAGAGCTGAGATATGCATAGACCGCATCCACAGGCTCGAAGGCACCGAGAACTAGTTTCCCATTTGTCAGGACCGCCGGTGGCTGCAGACCAGTAGGCGAACGCCATCCTGGAAAGAGATCTGAACCTTCTGGTCATCCACTTCCTGGACAACGATCCCGATCCCAAAGACCTTGTGGTTAACCACATCCCCAGCCGAGAAGGCATGCTTCATTGCATAGGGCTTCACCTTCTCCAGATCCGCCATTGCAATCAGATCTTCCCATTCGGCAACCTGAGAGCCGGGTCTTGAGACACCTGCACTCGCAGTGCTCCGCGAACGGGGGGGGTTGGGGCGGTAGAGATGGGTACCTTTGCAGGTTTGGCAGGTCACACGCCGCGGCCGATCATCCTCCACCAACGCAACAACATGATCTCGCATCTCGCGACATCGGGTACACCAGCTCCGGATGTAACCTCCAACAGGAACAGACTCAGATTTCATGGACATCTCCGGGAAGCATCCATCACGAGTCGATATGGCACCTCGCCATCAGATTTGGTGCTAGGCCTCTTGAATGACCCCTATCCTAGTCTCAACGGTCAATGAGGTCAACTTGGTCTTGCCCGGCGCCGCGGCACCATTCCTAGACAGCTTCGAAAGCCTTGCTCAGCTCCGCGATGATGTCCTCCGGCTCTTCCAGCCCAACGTGGATGCGCACCATTTCCGGGGTAAGTCCTTGCTGTTTCATGATTTCAGGCGGCACCGACGCATGGGTCATCGAAGCGGGATGCTGAATCAGTGTGTCCACTGTACCGAGACTCACTGCCAGGGTCATAATCTCGACCCCCTTGAGCAGATCCTTAGCGGCGTCGTAGCCCCCCGCCATGTCGAATGAGAACGTGCACCCGAACCCGCTCATCTGCTTCATGGCCACTCCGTATCCGGGGTCATTGGGCAATCCATGGTAGTAAACGCGACTTACCTTGGGATGGCTGCCAAGAAACTTGGCGATCACCAGGGCGTTGGCATTTTGCCGTTCCATGCGGATCCCGAGGGTGCGGACGCCCCGTAGACTGAGGAAGGCATCCATCGGGCTCACGCAAGCCCCAGTGTCCGTTCGGAACTTCCGGATCACTTTGGCCCTATCCTCCGAAGCCGTTGCAATGCCACCCACGATGTCGCCATGGCCGTTGATGAACTTCGTCGTGCTATGAAGCGATATATCCGCACCCAGCTCCAGTGGCAGCTGGAAGCGCGGGGTGGCAAATGTGCCATCCACTACGCCAATAGCTCCGTTCGCATGCGCCAGTTCGCTGACAGCACGGATATCGGTAATCCGGCAGGTGGGATTCGCGGGGGTTTCCAGAAAGACGACCTTGGTATTGGGCCTTATACTGCGTTTGACCGCCTCAAGGTCCGAGGTGTCGATGAATGTGCTCTCGATGCCGGAACGAGCCATCACATCACCAATGAGATGAATCGACGGGCCATAGAGCGTGTCGCCGGAGATGACGTGATCCCCCTGCTCAGCAAAGCTCATGATACTGGCATAAATGACGGCCAACCCTGACGAGAAGGCCACTGCCTCATCCCCACCTTCTAGGCTCGAGACAACCCGCTCGTAGGCTTCGACAGTGGGATTCCCGATCCGTGTGTAGATGTGCCCCTGCTGCTTGCCGGAAAAGAGATCGGCGCCGTGCTCGGGGCTATCGAAGTAGAACGTTGAGGTTTGGAAAATGGGCATGTTGTGCGCATTGAACGGTTTGTGATGACCCTCCGCATGCAGGGCACGTGTCATGAATCCCTTGGAACTCAACGCCATCCTTCTCCTCCATTCTGCCAAATGTCATGCAGCCGAACCTGCGAAGCTAAACAGTATAGCGCATACGAGACAGATTATGCACGGAAGAATGCATGCTCCCTGCCAGAGGATTCCGGCACCCACGAGGTCTCACGACGAGGCATGGTGAGAGGTGCGCCCTAGACTCTCGACAGACCGCTGGGGTCCGGGTATCCTGGGCGGCAAGAGCTGCAGGAAGGAGGAAACAGATGAGTCTGATGCGTGAGATGGATGATCGTCTAAAGACAGCCATGCGGGCGAAGGATAAGAGTGCTCTCAAGGTTCTCCGGATGATCCGGACCCGCTTGAAGGAGCATATACGCAATAGCAAGCTAGAGGGAGAAATCCCGGATGATGAGGTCAGCCAGATTGTCGCCTCCTACGTCAAGCAGCTAAGGAAATCCCTGCCCGAGTTTGAGAAGGGTGGTGAATCCGCCCGCGGCGCAATCTCGGAGATCAAATCCGAGATCGCATACCTGGAGCCCTTCATGCCGCAACTTTTGGATGAGGCACAGACACGCGCAATCGTCGAGAAGGCCGTCGAGGAGCTGGGACATCCCCCTGCCAAAATGATGGGCAAGGTAATCGGCCACGTGATGAAGGATCATAAAACGGAGGTCGACGCATTACTTGTCCGTCGGCTCGTACAGGAAACGCTTGGCGAATGAATCCCGAAAACCAAAGTGGCCCCTGCATAACTTCCCTACACCACCCCTTCGCCGTCCGCATCCGCAAGATCGTAGCGCGGCCCCAGCTGGCCAAGCGACTGGGGCTTTTCCTCCTGGACGGCATCCATCTCATGGAGGAAGCAGTAGATGCGCCCTACCAGCCGGAAGTTATCCTCGCTTCGCCGCGCCTGCGGCACAACCCCCGGGGCCAGCGCCTCTTGCAGCGGGTGGTCGCAAGGGACTGGAACGCGATCGAGACGACCGATGCGCTTATGAGGCGCCTCGCCCCCACCGAGACCCCGCAGGGCATCCTGGGACTGTTCCGCCGGCCGGTCGAACCCCCTGCGGCCCAGCTGCCACGACACGCCGGCGTTCCCGAGTGGGGAACATCGCAGCTCGCGCTCTTGCTAGCCGGTATTCAGGACCCGGGGAATCTGGGTGCTCTTGCCCGCACTGCCCACGCCTTTGGCCACCGGTGCTTGATTACCACACCGGCAACCGTGGACCCGTACCATGTGCGCGCGCTGCGCGCCTCCTCCGGCGCACTGCTGCACATGCAAGTGTCCGCGGGAGTAGAGGAAGAGGAGATCCGCACCTGGAGTGAATGCGAACACGCGACCTTGGCAGCCCTTACAACACGAGTCGCGGGCAGCATCTCACTCGAAGCGCTGGCTCAACGCACTCGAGCGCAGCAACGCCCTCTGGTCATCGTGCTCGGTTCCGAGGGTCGGGGAATTCCCCCGTCCGTCGACAACCTCTGCCACGAACGGTGCAGCATC
>JAGMDA010000122.1 GCA_023128935.1 Candidatus Eiseniibacteriota bacterium
GTGTTTGGTTTCCTAACAGGGTGACCGCTGATTGCGCGCGCCCTTGTGCCGCAGTCTTTGGGCACGCGGTCTATCTACCCATTCTCAACACCTTTAGACCACAGACGCTGGAAGCCATCCGAGGGCAGGCCGCTTGCACGTCATCCGTTAGATGTCTGGTTAGCCTTACAGAGTGATCGCTGACTCCGCTCGTCTTTGCGCCACAGGCCTCGGGCACGCGGCCTATCTACATATTTTCAACACCCTTAGGCCACGGCCGCTGAAAGCCACCCGATGGCATATCTCTTGCACATAGGCAATTGTCGTATGCCATCGTCCAGATGAGTTCGTGATGAGATTCGCAGAATTTACATCAAGGGGGAGGTAGTCCAGTGAAACCTTTGGGATGGGCACTTAGCTTTGGGGCCATGTTCTTGATCTTGGTGAGCAGCGCTGCAGCCACGGTCACCATCAGTTTTGACCCCAATGATATTTTGGACCGATACGCGGTGGATGGGACGGGTTTGAAGGCCATGCAGCTCGACGCGAGGCGCGTACATGAGGACTGGGCTGCCTCCTACTACGGAACCTTCAGCGACGCCATGCAGGCCGGGCACGCGCAGTCCGACGACTATAATACGTATGTCAACTGGCGGAATAGCCTTGACGACGAAGGCGAAGGGCTCGCCATGTTCAACTCGTGGTTCCTGAACAACCCGGCCGCTACCAGCTGGGGAGAAACCGTTGTGAGCAAGCCCGGAACTGCAATCACCGGGACGGCTGCCGACGGTTGGAATCTGCGCTACATCCACAACCCGTACAACTTGGGCGGATCGAGTGTACAGTGGTGGACGACCGATGGAAGCAAGCGGCTACGTCCCACAGATCTCGGTGGGCTGGATATTGGGAACTTCAGCATTACGGCGGATCTCTATTACGATCAGACGGGTAACGGGTGGTCGGAGGACGACATCCAGGTCGTCCTGGGTGACGACGTTCGCTTCTGGTTGGGGTGTCTCAATGGCGATGATCCTGACTTCTACCGTAGCGATACCCAGGCGATCTACTTCGATAATTCTGGCTGGGGCAACCTGTCACCGAATTATGGTTCGTTCGCGGCGCAGTACAGCTCCGGAGCCTGCGACTATGGTTCGGGATTTGAGAGTGCGCTCCAGGGCACAGCCATTCCGGAGCCGGGTACATTCTTGCTTCTGGGCTCGGGTCTGGGTCTCTTGGGACTGTTGGCCTACCGCCAGCGTCGCCGCAATTCGTAGCCACGGGATGCACACGTAGTGTTTCTCTCTCGCTTTATTAGAGGTACAAGCAAGCAGGCCGTTCGGCATCATCCGAACGGCCTGCTTGTCATGCAGCCCAGATTCTCAGTTCATCGAATGCATTGACTCAATCCTCATGGACGGCCAGGCGGCCAGGGTCCACGCTACCTCTCCGCCGTCGCGTTCATCTTCTTGAACCAGTAAATCGAGACCAGGACACAAAGGACCGTGACGATTGTGGCACCTGGAAGCGCACACACTGTGGCGCCGTAGATGGCTTCCTTGATGGCACCCAAGATCATGATCGGGGCAACTGCCAGGGGTACGAGAGCCAGGCCGAAGCGCAAGACGATCCGGTATGCCAGGAATAGTATGATGCCGGTCACTACTCCAGTCAGGAGCCAGTGAGTGACGCTGTCGATCTGAGAGCCCGCCAAAATGAGTCCGAGGGAGATCAGTACCACTGAAGTCAAGGGTTTGCGCTGCGTCCATCCTTTCGAGAGTCGATCCGCTGCGGTGAACAGGAGGAGCATCAACACTGTTGTCGTTATGTAGTGCGCCACGGGATTGAGACCTGCTGACAGGATGGGCAGATAATTATTGAGCGCTTGATAGTTGGCCCAAGTGGGCGCGAAGGATGGCGCTGCTCCCTTGATCAGTGTCAGCAGGCCCACAGCGAGAAACCCTACAGCATAGCCAACCCCTACGGTTTTGCCGCCCTGCACCTGAGGTTGGTTAGTCCTCCACTTGTGAATGAAACCTGCGAGTAAGCCAATACCGAGCGAAACAACAATGGATCCGAGCAAGGAAAACGCGATGGCCGAGAAGACTTGATTGAAGAACGGCTCTGCAGTTGAGAACCGAGCTACAGTGGCCGGCCATCCGTTGGCCTGCTCGATAATGCGCAGGCCGAGAAGGAGGGCCAGGCATCCGGAGAAGGCCGGAACGGAGAAGTGCTTTCGTCCCCAGCTTACCAGTGCGCCGACAATACCCGCCAATATGAGCAGGACCTGTATAGTAGCGCAGAAGATCTGGAGAACGTTCAGTGTGTTCCTTTGGTCGCGTTCCTCTCGCTCCCATTCCTCGGGGACGTGGATGTGGCGGTAGGTATCGTTTGGCTCATCCCCGGCGATCCCCACCGTGATGCGAGCTTCCCCGTCCCCCAAGGGATAGCCGGCAGTATCACTGAAGACGAACTCCCAGTCCTGGCGATCCGGGAGAGCCAGTGGTTTCGCGGAGATCTCCTTAAGGCCGAAGGGGTCTATCCCGTAGGTCGCCGCGATAACCGAGTCCGCTAGCGCCCGGGCCTCATCGACTGGGATTGTAGCCCCCGATCTACCCTCGGGCAGCTTGTGACGAATGCGCGTGATATTGTGATTTCCGTCAATCCATACCTGATATTCCTCGGCTCTCTCAGCTACGTCACCCTCGAACTGCGCGAAACGGACCTTCCAGCATGGCGCCGAGATATACTCGCTCATAAGAGTGTCATAGACATCCTTGCCACCCTCTTGCCAGATGAAACGATCGTCCTGATTGAGAGGCGTCTCTACCCTGCTCAGAACCCGCCAGGAGTCAGAGAGAATCACACCGCGTTCGGCAAGGGTTTCTCGCGCCT
>JAGMDA010000123.1 GCA_023128935.1 Candidatus Eiseniibacteriota bacterium
TTCTCGCGCCTTGACCTTCGCCTCGCCCTGTTCGGTTAGAGTCTCTCGCGCCTTGACCTCCACCTCGCCCCGGCTAGTAGTAATGGGTGGAGCGTCAGTCTGGAAATCTGTGGCCAGGAACCAAAGGATCAATCCCACCAAACCTCCCAGCAGTAGCAGGCCGTGGTTCTTGCCTTTCATCTCTGTAGCCACTGACAGCTCTGCCGCAACTGGTTTTGCGGCCGCCTTCACCGACGGCTGCCACATGCGGTTGTAGAAGTCGTCCCGGAGCTCGCCCCAACGCCCAGCGCGCAATCCAGCGATCAGAACAACCCAAAGCGGAATCAGTGTCAGTAAGATAACCAGGATTTGATCAACCCAAATGCCTGACGAGGAAGCGACAAACAGGGGCAATGCGAACCAGACAACATCAAAAGTGAAGTGAGAAATAATGGCGGGCAGCAAGCCAAACCGGAGATATATCCCGGCAAAGACGAAGGATGGGATGATGAGTTCCACAACGCGCGCATAGGCAGGCTGTGTGGCGTAGCTCGCATGACCGGCGCCGAAGATAAGTGCCTGAATGATGAGCGCACCGATGATCCAGGCGCGTCTGTGGCCAAGGCGCTGACCAATGAGGGCTGCCCCAGCCAGGGGCACGGCGCGGAACAAGCACTCTTCCCAGAACCCGGCGTGGAGGGAGATGGCGATTGAGCTGAGCCAGGGGCAGTAAGTAGCCAGGACATCGGGTTCAAAGAGGGCCCCGGAGGGCGTCCACCAACCCAGGAATTTGGAGCTGACGAAGTAGACGGCAACCACGAAGCCCAAACTGAACCCGATGCTGAGATAGCCGCCAATGGTGCGGCCCAGAACCGGCTTGGAGCTGGCAGCGCCCGGGGACCAGAGTCGCCACAACTGGATGTGATCGGGAAAGGCCTTGCGCGTGAGACTCTCTGCGGCCATGAACGTCACGGTGAGCAGAATCCCTTCCGCGGCGAAGATGATCAGCAGCTGCAGGATCTGCTGCAGGAGATAGCCTTGTGATGATAGAGCCGTGTCGTAGTCCATCCACGCAAGCGGCCATCGATTGATCTGCGTGAGCACCTGCAGCAGGGCAATGGACATCCCCCAAAGGAGGGCCTTTCGCCAGAGAACCGCACGCTGCCTTAGCAGAATGATCAACCCAACGACGCAACCTCCCAGAAAATACAGAACGACTATCCCAAGAACGCCGATGTAGGAAATCGTATTGTTGGCCGAACGCATTTCTTCGTAGCGTCGATCGAATGCCTCGGGGATCTTCACGAAATGCATGAGCTCCGTCAGCTTGTCGCCGCCAACGACCAGACGGAGGCGGTACTTTCCCTCGCCAATCTGGACGTCGGGCCGCTCATACACGAAGGTGTGGTCCGTCCTTCCTCCCGGCTGGACTTTCTGCGATTCCTCCACCAATTCATACGCGGAGAGGTCTATTCCCCAGGTGCCGGTGGCGGCATCACGCGCAATGGCGCAGGCTTCTTCTGGTGTTAAACTGGCGCCCGGATCATCCTCTGGCAGTTTCTCGCGGAAACCATAGGGATCACCCTCAGGCATGAACCGGATCGCCGTCTCGTTGGCTTCGCCTTCAGCAAAATGGCGGACGCGCCACGTGTAGGGCTCGTACAACCCTTCCTGCAGCATCCGGCGGAATGCGTCACTGCCGCCCGCCTCAAGCTCCACGTAGTTCTGCGTTCTCTCATCAAGGGAGAAGGAAGCTGCCTGCTTGAAGTCCCGTGGCCCCCAATCCAGCTCCTCCGCCAGACTGCGCGCGGACTCCAGAGCTGCATCTCGATCCATCTTGAGGTCGAGCGAGACAATGGGGAAGGCTTCAGGGAAGTACTTGAATGCGTAGAGCACGCCCCCAACAGAAACGAGAACTAGAAGGATCCAGAGAATCGTCTTTCTGGCCATGGGTCTCCCTCCGTGTGAATGCACGGTTAGACCATATAGAACAACCAGTGGATGGGTTGTTCCATATCAGCCCTACTGCTCCATGAGTTCCTGAACCTTCTCCCTCAGCGCCTCGCCGCGCGCGCTCCGGCCTGCCGCAACGACACTACCATCGCGATCAAATCAGCACAGGGAAGGGTCTGGAGTGAATCCAGCGAGGGGAAGGAGGGTTCTGTGGACGGATCTGGCACGAGCAGAGATCCCTCCAGTAGCTGGCTCTGAGCGGTGAGATTCTCGTCCATCTGGGCGAGAAGATTGTCCCACGCCGAGTCAGAGTGCAACGATTCCAGATCAGGATCCTCTTGCGCTCGCTCGCGATCGGAATAGCCTTTCGCGACTGCCAGGCGCATGGCCTTTACTGCCTCTTTCGCCCTGGCGCTCCTTCCATAGGCGCAGGCCATGTGGTAGGCGGCGTACGGGCTCTGTGGCACAACTTCTTCCAGCTTCCGGAATTGCTCCAAAGCACCGTCCAGATTGCCGGCATCGAGGGAGGCGTAGCCTGCGTTCATGGCAGCCTGGAAGGCCGTTGTGGTTGCCTCATCTGGTGGGGCCACAGGGGGTGCCTCCCGGATACCCTCGCAACCCCCCAGAAGCAATGGGCAGCCAATGAGAACGGTCCCGAGAAGCACGATCCAGACGTTCGGGTGTCTCCGCATGAGATCCTCCGTGACTCGAATCACGGGACTAGGAGCCTGCGCCACGGACAGGGTTGTCCCGCCCTGGCAGCGATTTCTGCCTGCGGCCTATCTTGACGCCCAGCTGTAAGCTGTGCCATCATTAGTTACTGGGTCGCCCAGGCTATAGTCCGCATTTGCTGCCACACCATCAGTTAGACCAGAGCGGCCCTGAGGACATCTAGCTATGCACACTTGGCGAGGACTAGAGCGTAGGGTCCGCGGTCCGTCTCCCTGGGCGCGATTATTCCCAGTTCAACTCCTGCCGCATCGGTCTCCCGATTCCAGTGTCAGGAACAGTGGGTCCAGGGATTCGTCTCGAGCCCCGGTTAACCAACATGCGAGGAACACCATGAAGGCCAAGCATCTCAAGTACGTCGGGATCCTGTTGCTCCTGTCCGCCGTTCAACTTGCCGCGGGATCGCTCTTCGGCGGCGCCGGAACCGGCCTGGCTTGGGCCGACTGCTCCGTGGCCGTCTCCCCCACCTCCTCCTGGTTCTCGGACCAGTCAGGCCATAATGAGGCAACAGTAGCTGCCTGGTTCGATGACGGGGGTGGCGCACCAGTGAGAGGCTTCCATATCGAACTCACCTATCCGGCGGCCTACGTCCATGTGGTCGGCATCGCGGAAGGCGATTTCCTCTCCGGAAGCGGTGACCCGACCATCTTCTACTATGATGACGACGGAGCCGGGAACATCGAGATCAATGCGGCCATTCTGGGCACGACCTCGGGCGCCTCGGGCACGGGCACGCTTTTCACCATTACCTTTGATGGCAGCGGAACCATCGAGGGGTGTGGCGACATCGATTTCGACAATGCCAACTGCATCATCCGGGACGTCCAGAACAATACGCTTCCAGCCAGCTACACCGACGGCTGGATCTCGCACGATCTGACCGGACCGGAGCAGCCCGATCTGTCCTCGCCGACGCATCCCGAGAACCAAGTCACGGCATCGGGCAATGTAACCGTGAACTGGGATGGAGTATCCGACCTGCCGCTTACATGCGCGGCGGGGGTCGCGGACTACTACCTGAAAGCTGACCAGAGCGCTGCAACGGTACCCGGCCCGCAGAACTACGACTACACCACACCGAGCGGGATGCCCGATCCCTACGAGTGGTCCTTCACACTGCCCGACGGGGCCGCCTATTACGTTCATATCACCGCCTATGACGAAGTCGGCAACCCCGGAACCCCGGACCACTACGGCCCCTTCTCGATCGATACCACTCCTCCGGGAAACGTCTCGGACATGCTTGCCCAGAGTGGACACAATGCGATCCAGCTCTCCTGGACGCCGCCGGCGGATGCCGCAGTCGTCAAGATCTATCGCAAGGCATGGAGCTATCCGGAGTTCGATGACGTCATGGCGCAGCCAGCTGCGCCGGCCTTCATCGGTGATGGTGTCCTGGTCGGCGAGTTCCCGGTAGCCACGACCCAGACGACCGACACCTTTGATGAGCTCGAGAGGAACTACTACATCTACACGGCCTTCGCTGAGGATGAGGGCGGGAACCCCTCCAGCCAGCCCGCTCCGCCGGAGGCCCAGGACTGGGCCCTCTCCTACTGGCTCGGTGACTTCGACGACGACTTCAGCTTCGACTGCGATCTCGGGGGCTACGACGGCCTGGTGGATGCGGCCGATCTGAACGGTTTCTCCGCGGTCTTTGGGCTCACATCCGTCGATTCTGTCTATTGCAACGAGATGGACATCGGTCCAACGAGCGATAACCTGGAGACGGGCTACCCGCTGACCGACGACCTGATCGGCTTCGAGGATCTGATGATCTTCTCACTGACTTACGGGAACACAGCCCCACTCAAAATGCCGATGGCCCTCGGATTGGCGAGCGCATCGGACTTGATGCTTTCCCTTCAGGTCGCGGAGGGTGAGTTCCAGCCCGGATCAGAGATCATGGCTACGCTGTCGATCAGCGGCAATCAGGCAGGTTTCAAGGGCCTGCGGGCAACGGTTCGCTTCAACGCCGGTGGCATGGCCTTCCAGGGCGCCTGGGCAGGCGAGCACCTGGCTGACTCGGGCCGGACCTTTTTCGCCGCGCTGGGAAGCGGTGACGCAATCGAGATCGACCTAGCCATTCTCGGACGTCAGATGGAGATCACCGGTGATGGTGTGTTGGCCAGATTGAGATTCACTGTGCTAGATGTCGACCGGATCGAGCTGGAACTAACGGATCCCAGCCTCCGCGACCCGCACAACGCGCCGCTCCTAACCGGCATCGAGAATCCGATCCTGCCGCCGAACGCTGACCTGCCCGCGGCGGTTATGTTCCGCGGCGCGGTGCCGAACCCTGTGCGGACGGCAACCGCATTCTCATTCGCCCTGCCCGCAGAGGAGCGCGTCAAGCTACAGGTGCTGGACGTGTCGGGGCGCCTGATCAAGGAGATCCTGAACAGAACGCTGCCGGCCGGGCACCATCTCCAGGGCTGGGATCGCTGTGACGACGGCGGCAACCTCGTGCCGGCTGGGCTATACCTGGCGCACTTCCGCGCGGGGCACATCACACTGACACGGAACGTGCTGGTGCTTCGATAGGGGCATGTGCCCTAAGAGTCGCTAAGGTTCACGGGTCAATCCCGGGGGATCGAAAAACCTGAGGACGCAAGCCTGCGGGGAGGAACGATGAGAACGAAGCACGGCCGAGGAACTAGAGGATCCGCCTGCGGTGTTCTCCGGCGATGTCTAGCCCGTACTTCTCACCAGGCCTCGTCGCGAGGACATGCAGATGCGCGGCCGCGGCAGAGGATTGGTGAGAAATTTGGGCTAAGGACCGGAGCCCACTGCTTGCTGCTGGCTGGCCTCGTGCTCGCTAGCAGCCTCGGATCGGGCCTGTCGCCGAACGCCGGTGCATGGGCCGCGCCACTGCTCTACTTCGAGCCCGACACGCTGCTCGTCAGTAGCGACCAGACACAGTTCGACGCCTTCATGTGGCTCAACACGAACCAGGACAGCGTGGCTTGCTACAGCGTCACGATGGCCTTCGACACCTCGAAGGTTGTCCTGCTGAATGCCGTAGAGGGCGATCTGTATGCCCAGGCGGGTCACGAGACATTCTTCGATTGGGACTCCATCGCACCCGACACGAGCAGGTTTGTCGACTGCGTGCTGGGCTATGAGACCTTTGTTTTGGGGGCCGGGGAGATTGTCCGGCTCACCTTCGAGAAGCGGACCACCGGAACGTTGATCACCGAACTCGTACTGATGGATCCGATCGCAACGGACGTCCACCGCCAGGAGATTCCGGGCGTCGAGACCCGCAGCGGCTTCTTGTTCCTGAACCCTGCCAGCTCTATCGAGGAAGAGTCTCCCTTCCCCGCTCCAGCACGGCTGCGCGTCTCGCCAAACCCGGCAGGAAGCCGGGTTTGGATCAGTTGGGACGGCGCTGGCCATGTCTCGGTGGGTGCTGCGGGGGACGGTATGCAGTCATCCGGACAAGCGCGCGCGCTGTGGGCGCGCGTCATGGACCCCACCGGACGCACGGTGAACCGGATTGCAATGCCCCTGATCGAAGGCCGGTACGCCGCGTCCTGGGCGGGCGTGGACGAGCAGGGCAGGGCCGTGCCGCCGGGGGCCTATTTCATTGCACTGGATCCTCCCGGCCGCGTGCCGCCGGCAAAGGTCATCCTGCTGGGACCCATCGGGACAGAGAGGGCCCGGTAAAATAGGATTGAGAATGCGCGTTCGGATGGGACCGAGAGTGCTCGGCTAAACGAGAGAGGTAGACTGTTCGATGGGACGCTGCACGACACACTTCTCGAGACGCAAGCACGGCGGCGGGGCCGCATTGCTAACGGTGCTGTCGGTGGTGCTGCTGCTGACACTGATCGCTCCCTCACCGGGCCGCGCCACGGGCTTCGTCGAGGTCGAGGGCACCGGACTGGTCCTGGATGGATGCCCCTTCGAGTTCGTTGGCACCAACTGCTACTACCTGATGGTCTACGGAGCCGACCCGGGACTGAGGCACTACTCCGCTGAGGTTCTGGACGAGGCGGCCATGATGAACTGCACGGTGCTGCGGACTTGGGCCTTCAACGACGGCGCCGGCCAGTGGAACGCGCTCCAGACGGCGCCCGGGGTCTACGACGAAACCGTCTTCCAGGCGCTCGACTGGGTCATCGCCAAGGCGGATTCGGTGGGGCTGAAGCTGGTTCTCCCGCTCATTAACAATTGGGATGACTACGGCGGCATGAACCAGTATATCGAGTGGGCCCGGACGTCCCCGCCGCTCCCGACCGATGCCTTCGTCACAGTGAGCGGCACGCATTTTGAGCTGGACGGCTCGTCCTACTACTACACGGGCACCAATTTCTGGTACGGACTGAATCTCGCATCCACCGGGGCGGGCGGGGATCGGGAGCGCTTGGACCGCGAGCTCGATCAGCTCTGGAGCAACGGCATCTCCAACCTGCGGATCATGGCCGGATCCGAGGGGCCCGACACCGAACCCTGGCGCATGGTTCCCTCGCTTCAGACCTCACCCGGCGTCTACGACGCTCAGGTGCTCGACGGTCTCGACTACCTGTTGTGGGCGATGGGCGAACGAGGGATGAAGGCCATCATGTGCCTCAACAACTTTTGGCCCTGGTCAGGAGGTATGGCGCAGTACGTCAGCTGGAACGGCGGGGGCGCGATTCCCTATCCCCCACCCGAGCCGGGCGGCGACTGGAACCTCTACCAGGAATATGCGGCCTCCTTCTACTCGAATAGCGGGGCGATGCAGGACTTCCGCGACCACATCAGTTTCATTGCCAACCGCGAAAACACTTACACAGGCGAATCCTACAAGGACGATCCCACCATCATGGCCTGGGAGTTGGGCAACGAGCCGCGCGGGTTCCACACCAATGCCGCCAACTTCAATATCTGGATCGATGCCACTGCGGCCTACATCAAGTCTCTGGATACCAATCACCTCGTGACCACTGGCTGCGAGGGCGACACACCCTGGCCTTCCTGGAACGGCTTGGATTTCGATGCCAATCACGACGGGCCAGACATCGACTACACAACGATTCACATCTGGCCGCAGAACTGGGGTTGGTACGATCCGGGCAATCCCTCGGGCTACGCCTTAGCCGAATCCAACGCGCGCAGCTACTTCAACAACCACGAAGCCCAGGCTCAGACCTTGGGCAAGCCCATGGTCCTCGAGGAATTTGGGTTGGCGCGCGACGGCGGCAGCTACGATCCGGCAGCCAGCACGCAGTACCGCGACCAGTTCTATGCGGCGATGTTCGATGAGATCCTCACCTCAGCCGCTGGCAATGGGCCGGCCGGGGGTGACAACTTTTGGGCTTGGGCAGGAGAAGGCCGTCCGTTGGAGCCGTATGGCAGCTTCTGGAATCCAGGAGACCCATGGATCGGCGATCCTCCCCATGAGCACCAGGGCTGGTACAGCGTCTATGACTCGGATACCACCACGCTGGCAGTGCTCGCCGCGCACGGTGCCGACATGTATGCCCTGATGAGCGGCGCGCCCACCCAGCACGACGACTTCTACACCCACGCCACCTGCCGGCAGATGTACAAGGATCACGTCTCCGCTGTTCTGAACCGGATCAACACGATCACTGGCATCGCCTACAAGGACGATCCCACGATCCTGGCCTGGGAACTGGCCAATGAGACGCGCTGCCAGTCCGACCCTACCTGCAGCACACTACAGACCTGGATCGAGGAGATGGCGCCGTACTACAAGTCCATCGACGCGAACCATCTACTGACGACAGGCCAGGAGGGGTTCTTTAACTATGGTAGTGGTCCCTGGTACCAGAACGGCAGCCAGGGGACGGACTTCATCGCCAACCACCAGGTTGCCGACATCGACTTCTGTACCTTCCACCTCTGGCCCAACAACTGGGGCAATTGGACGCACAGCCAGAGCATGACCTGGGTCAACGACCACATCACTGCCGCCCATGGTGCTGTAGGCAAGCCGGTCTTCATCGGGGAATTCGGCTTATACAGAGAGGGAGGGGGAACAACGATTGCGCGCGACCAGCTCTTCGAGTCGATCTTTGAAGCCTTCCGCACCCAGTCTGGCGCCGGGGCCCTCTTCTGGATCCTCTACCACGACGCTTATCCTGACTATGACGGCTACGGCGTTTACTACCCGGCGGACGAATCGACGATCACGATCATCATGGATGCCGCCGAGGCGCTCATCGACACCACACCGCCGGACAATGTGACCTCGTTTCAGGCGGTGACCAGAGATCAAGTGGAAGGGTTCATCGATCTGTCCTGGACTGAGCCTGATAACATACGCGGGGTGCGCATCTACCGCCAGGGGGTGGGTGGCTATCCGCTGTATGACGATGGCGGGGGCGTCGTGCCCGCCTGGCCGGCTACGGAGGATGAGGCGATCGCCGGTGGTTGGTTGCTGATCGCGGAGCTGTCACCCGGCACCACCACCCTGGCCGATGGCCCACTGACCCGAGACATGTACTACTACGCCGCCTTCACGATCGGATGCAACTGGCTCCCGGCGTTAGGGGATCCGGGAGCGCGTGACCGGGCGCTGAGCTATCACCTCGGTGACTTCGATGAGAATGGCGGGGTGGGCTTCTACGACCTCAACACCTTCTCGGGAACCTTTCTAACCGCGACCGGCGAGCCGGGATTCCTGCCCGAGACCGATATCGGCCCTACCGATGACCAGACCAAACACGGGCTGCCGCTCACGGACGGGTATATCGGGTTCGAGGATCTAATGATCTTTGCGCTGAGCTTCGATGGGGGAAGTGATCTCCTGCGGACTGGGGGCGGCGTGGGTAAAACAGGTGCCGTGCGTGTGTGGATCGAGGATGCAAACCCAATGGCCCCCGGCCTTACGCAGGTCATCCGCCTTTCCCTCGGCAACATCTGGCTCCAGGGGATCCACGCCCGGATCCACTGGCAGGGAGATACTCCCCCGGAGGTTCGCCCGGGCGAGGACTGGAGTAATGGGGGATGGTTCCATGCGGCGCGACCTGAGTCCGGCGTGTTGGAGCTGAGTGCCGTCAGGCTTGGTCCCCGAGCACTTGCCGGAGGCGAGCATGTCCTGGCCGTGTTGGTCTTTCCTGAAGGGCAGGCCCCCGGTGCGATCACGATCGAGAGCGTGATTGCCAGAAGCCCACGCAATCGGCCTTTGGCAGTAGAGCTTGGCCCAGGGTCGCCCGATCCGCAGCCGGCCGCCTTATCGCTGCAGATCCGCCCCAACCCGTCGCGCGGGCTTGTGAGCTTCATGGTTGAGGCGCCGGCGGCCGCAGTTGGCGCCGTTTACGACCCGCTGGGGCGCAAGTTGAGGTCGCTCGGACCCTGGGTGCTTCCGGACGGCCGCGGGATCTTTGTATGGGATAGAACTGATGACGGGGGGCGTCCTCTCCCCGAGGGAGTCTACTTGTTCGAGGTCCGGTCCGGCCAGGATCGGGTGGCCCGCAAGATCCATGTCATTCGGTAGGGTCGAGGATGCCACTGCGCACTTCTCCACTGCGCATCAGGCGCTTCAGATCCCGTAGATGCTGTTCTCGTCCGACAAACATGCCATAATCCCTTTGACGGATCGCGATTTCGTGCCCGTTCTCTTGCCTACATCCCGGGCACGAAACGAGCTATATGTCAATTTCGTGCCCATTCTCTTGTCCACGTTGCGGGCACGAAACAGGCCATATGTCAATTTCGTGCCCGTTTCTGGCCGAGCGCCCCGGGGCACCAAACGTGCCCGGGTTGCCTGCCCGTAGTCCGCGAAAACCCGTAACTCCTTGCAGACGTACTCGTCCTGGCTCACCCTATCGACCAGAACGCCGCGCGAAAAATCTCAAGGCATGCACCGGGGCTCCATCCATGGAGTGTGCGCCTACCGGAGTGCGTGCCTACAACGGAGTCTATGCTTACAACAAGATCAGCCGCCGGGTCTGGACAGTATCGCCGGCCTTCAACCGGTAGAAATAGGATCCCGCGGCAACCGGCGCGCCTCTCTGATCAGTTCCGTTCCAGCTGAGCGCATAGCGTCCAGGGGATTTGGACTCATTGACGATCGTTTTGATCAAGCGGCCATGGATGTCGAACACCTGCAGTAATACCGGCCCTGGTCTGGCTATTGAGTAGGAGATGCGCGTCTTGCCCCGGGCGGGATTCGGGTAGTTGCCATCCAGCGCGGTCGTCTTGGGAATGAGCACCTCGCCTGCACCCGCGGTCCCCAAGATCTCAGCCAGGGCTGTGATGAAGTCCTGCATTTCCTGCATCGTGCCGGTGGAGACGCGGATGTGCTCGGGCATGCCCCAGCCACATCTCACCAGGATCCCTCTGGCGGCCAGCTCCGAAGCCACGTGAGAGCCGTCACCAACATGGGCCATGAAGAAGTTGGTCTCCGATGGGATGTACTCGACACCCATCGCATCGAGTTCCGTGAAACAGTATGCCTTGGTTTGATCACACAGGTCGACGGTGTCGGTGACGTGCTGACTGTCCGTGAGGGCCGCACGGGAGCCCGCAAGCCCCAAGCAGTTAACCGTCGCGTACAATTGCCAGGATCTCATGCTCGTGATCAACTCAGTCTTCCCAACCGCATAACCGATGCGGATCCCGGCAAGTCCGAAGACCTTTGAGAACGTCCGAATGACGACAACGTTCTTGCCCAGGCGAGCGAGCTCCATCGCCGACTCATAACCTGGGTCGTGGATGTATTCGTGGTAGGCCTCGTCGATGAGCACCGTGACGTGTGAGGGAAGTGAGTCGACGAATGCGGCGATATCGGCAGCGGGAAGCACAGGACCGGTCGGATTGTTGGCATTGGTGATACAGACAGCTGTCGTGTCGTTGTCGACTTCCGCGGCGACCGTGGCCAGATCCACTCGGTAGTCCTCATCAAGGGCCGCATACCTCACCGATGCCCCAAGGAAATTGGAATCGCCTGCGAACTGCCCGTACGAAGGATAGGGACAGACCACATTGCCGGCAGGGTCGGCAAAGGCGTGAGCGCAAAGGCGCAGGATCTCCGTCGCCCCGCAACCCGCGATTACCTCTGACGATGAGACGCCATGCAGTTCGGCGAGGTCGCCTCTGAGCGACTCGGCGTACCAGTCGGAATAGCGGTGGCCCATGCTCACCTGGTCGTGAATCGCCGTCATGGCTTCCGGGGACGGCCCGAGCGGGTTCTCGTTGAAGCAGAGCCGCCCAACATAATCCCGGAGCATCGAGGATCGGAAACGGTTCTCAGCGATAGCGGGCATCGGGCGAAGGAAAGGGAGGGCGGCACTTCCGGCAGCTGCCCCGAAGAAGGTCCGCCTGGAAATGCCGGAGCGACGCTTCTTGGTGGAATGCTTCCTGGCCATGATCATCCTCCTGTGGCAAGAGGTCTGGAGGGCTTAAGGCTTGTAGTCCCAAGCAATCATACGCCAATGGGCTCGCATTGTCCCATCCTAAAAGATTGCTCCGGGGTCATGTACGGACGTCATGCGCGTCTGTGGAGCCGCGTGCCGTGAGGCTGCGCGCCGGAGGCAACCACAGGTGGGCTTCTCGGAATCGAGCCGGGCATCGTTCAATACTGGCGTGTGTTGCTCGAAGGGCCTTTTCAGCGTAACTCCTCGCCGTGCCCCGTGGGCCCAGCCCAGCCATGATGCGACCTGCGCGAACACCTGTGGTCGCCCGCAGGCTTATAGACCGCGGGCTCATAGGCCGCGGGCTTATAGGAACAGATCATCCAAGGTCAACTGATTCGAGACCAGCTCCTCGGAGTAGATGTTGCGGCGAATTCCGTTCGTTGTCACCATTGTGAGGAACACATTTTTCCGCGTCCCCGTTCGTGACTTGAAGACCTCAACCTTCCTCCGAAGATCCTTGGCGTAGGCCTTGGTTATCGCGAAAGGCGATTGACTGTATTTCATTTCACACACCGTGATGCACCCATCATCCCGGTCGATCAGGAGATCGATCTGACAGCCCGCCGCCGTGCCTCCTCCCGAACAGCGCCAAACCGACTCCTCGGTCCTGACACCGCCAATACCGAGCCCCTGTTTCAGTCCATGGATGTGCTTCCAGCAGACCTCTTCGAATGCGTAGCCCGACCACGCACGCCATGACGGCGAATTGCGCCGCTGCATCCAGTGCCCCTCTGTGCGATTGCGGCGTGACGCCCGACGGGCCCTCCGGATCCAGGTCAGGTAGAAGAGAGAGTACTCGTCCGTCAGTCGGAACAACCCTTCGTTCGCGCGCTTCCCTAGTGGTATATGCTTGGCAATGAAGCCAGATTCCTCCAGGGCAGTCAGGACCTTAGTGCTGGTTCCTCCGGATGGAAGGTTGGCGGCTTGCAGTAGTTCCCCGCGGGCATATCCCGAACGCCATCGCGCAAGGGATTCCACTATCCGAATATAGACCTCATGATCATCATATAGGGATGCATACAAGCGCTCGAACTCATCAGAGAGAAATCCGTCCGATGAGAAACACATCGCATCAATTGTCTGCGCCGCTGAGTAACCAGGTTGAACCTGGCGCAGGTAGTGGGGAATGCCCCCCATCGCCATATAGAGCTCTAGGATCTGGTGCCGGTCCAGGCGCACTTTGCGCGCTTTGAGGAACTGCTCTGTCTCGCTGAGAGTGAACGGCATCAGACGAATCCTGCGCGTCACCCGATTGTGTAGGCCGCCCTTGTCGTAAACAACCTTCTGCAGCATCCAGGATGCTGCGGAACCACAGATCACCAGAATCAAATCTTTCCGCTTGGAGGCCCAGGAATTCCAAAAATAGCCCAGCGCTTGCAGGAAACCCGATTTCCGCGAAGCAAGCCATGGCAATTCATCGAAGAAGAGGACGGTCTTGCCGCGCACAGGTCGTTGCTCGAGTGCCGTGATCAGGATACGAAACGCTTCCCGCCAGCTACAGGGGACGGCAACTGGCAATTCGCTGGAGAAGCAGCGGCTGCACGCGTCAGCGAAATTCGCCAGTTGGTCGTGCAGTTTCCCATCGAGCAAACCGGTCAACTCGAAGTACACACTCTCGCCCCCATAGAACTCGCTGATAAGGAAGGTTTTCCCGACGCGCCGCCGGCCATATACCGCTACGAACTCTGGCTCGCGAGATGATTTGATCTGTGTCAGTAGCGCCTTCTCCCTCTCCCGCCCCAGGATAAGTGCCATATGACCCTCCTAAATTGGCTGAATATAGAAATTATATGCAGCCAAAACCAGCTTCTACAAGGACAATATGGCTGCTTATAATAATCCATTACTAGCCAAATTGACCTCCAGACTGGACAGATTACTCACGATCTTTCATCCCTG
>JAGMDA010000124.1 GCA_023128935.1 Candidatus Eiseniibacteriota bacterium
CAATGGTGACAACGAACGGAATTCGCCGCAACATCTACTCCGAGGAGCTGGTCTCGAATCAGTTGACCTTGGATGATCTCTTCCTATAAGCCCGCGGCCTATGAGCCCGCGGCCCATAAGCCTGCGGCCTATAAGCCTGCGGCCGACCACGGGTGTTCGCGCAGGTCGCATCACGGTTGAAAAGGTCCTTCGAGCAACACACGCCAGTGTTGAACGATGCTCGGCTCGATTCCGAGAGGCCCGCCTACGGTGACGATGAGATCATGGGGGGTACGATTTCGTCACCCCCGCGCTAGGATCCGAAATGGGTCTTCTTGCGCGGGGTCCCTCCACGACCTTTATCTGACGCCGGACCCAGCCGTTCCCTTGCGAACCGATGGCCTATCTATCTGATACTACTCATCTTACGGCCGGGCCCACGGCGCATTCGCATCGAGCGATGCCCGGCGGAGCTATGGCGCCAGCCGGGTGCGCGGCGGCAGGCGCAACCGCGCCGATGGATCGAAACTTGCGCCGAACATATGAGCGATAGTCGAGTGGACCTCCACCGAAAAGCACCGGGTCCCGAATGGCGCGCCCGAGTTAGCATGCAGATTGTCCTGCGCGGTTCGGCAAGTTCTGGCGGAGGAACTGTACGATGATGGTTGGACGAGATGTCGACCCCGGGGTTATTTGGGTGATCGATGCCGATGGTCAACTTGCAGAAGAGATGGACCTTCTAGGGGGCCGGCGGAGGACGAGGGCCTTTACCTCCCTGGCGGCGCTTCGGGACGCCCTGTCGACGCCGGGAGTGGAGCTGCCTTCGGCGGTTGTGTTTGATCTGGCTCTGGAAGACCGCCAGGGAATCCCATCGGAGACGGCGGCCGTCGAGGGGCTCAAGTCACTCCGCGGGGCAGGCTACGAGGGTCCGCTGATTGGTTACTTGTCCGCACATTCCTCGGTCACCTCTATTGTTGGAGGGCAGTGGATCCAGCTCTTCTCTAAGATCCACCACCGGCCCCGTGAGGTCCTAAATGCGGCGGGGGAGGTGAGCGGGTTCCTGTTGTCCCGATAGTTGCTTCCGGCGCGCAGGCCCGCGGGGGCGCGCGTCGTTCTGCAAAACCGCGCGACACCGCCGTCAGATGAGCGCGTCGAAGAATCGGTGGGCCGGCAGGCAGCGCACACCATCCTGAACGAAATCCCGCGTACCCTTCAGCACGACCTGGTAGACCCACGGAATGCGCAGCCTCTCCCGGAAGTAGCTCAGTGGCGGGGCCACGCGCGCGTCGCTGGTCTTGGCCTCGACCGCGAACCATGGTTTGTGGTTCACGGTAACGAGGAAATCCACTTCCCGGCCGGTGCGGTCGCGCAAGTAGCAAAGCTGCACGGTATGCCCTTCCCGGTCCTCCAAGTAGTGGCAGAACTTCAGGAGGTGGAGCGCAACCAGATTCTCGAAGCGGGGCCCCACATCCTGAACCAGGCTACTGTCCCACATGTACGCCTTGGGCATCTTGCGGAGCATCCTGGCCTGCTTTGTGTCATACGGTCTCACGCTGAAGACGTAGTAGAGGCGCTTGAGGATCTCGACCCAGTGGGTGACCGCCCGGTGACTGACCTCCAGATCCTCCCGCAGGGCGTTCAGGGAGAGTGGGGCTCCAACTCTCTCGGGGATGAGGTCGGCAACGATTTGCAGCGACGAGAAGTCACGGACATACTCCAGGTCCCGGACGTCCTCGCGGAAGAAGCGCTCAATACGTTCCTTCTGCCAGCGGCGGAGGGTTCGCGCCGACTGCTTCAGGAACGGTTCGGGGAAGCCTCCGAAGCGCATCAGCGCCGCGACCATCTCCCTGTTGCCGCGGGTCGGGACAGGCAGCTCTTCGCCGGGGACGATATCCGTGCCAGCCTGCCGCCCTCGGGTCATCTCAGCGCAGGAGAAGGGATGGAGGCGGTAGTGATGATAGCGCCCTTGGAGGGAATCTCCTCCACGCCGGTAGATATCCATGCGGGCGCTGCCCGTGATCAGGAACTGTATGTGATCGCGGTGCTTGTCGAACTCGCCCTTGATCCAGTTCTTCCAGGTGCGCCACTTGTGCAGCTCGTCGAGGATCACCAGGGCGGAGCCACCGGGCCAGCGGGCGGCTCTGATCTCGCGCCGGTCTTCCCGATTGTCCCAGTTCAGGCAGATCCCCGTCCCGGCAGCGGCAAGGATCTGCTTGGCCAGCGTGGTTTTGCCCACTTGGCGCGGACCAGCCAGAAAGACCATCTTCTCTGTCAGATCCGCGGTGATGGGGGCTTCAAGATAGCGTCTCTGCTCCATGGGCGGATTTTGCCTGAAAGCATAAATTGTCGCAACATTTTTTGCCTAGAGGCAAAAATGGCAACTCGATCGACCATCTGCTCAGGTCTCGGGAGTCTGGGGACCTCTGAAGTGGAACAGAACCAGCTCCTTGACCCCGCGTGCACTGGGGCTCTGACTTGCCTGACTGGCGGGGTGAGTGGTGCTAGGGCGAG
>JAGMDA010000125.1 GCA_023128935.1 Candidatus Eiseniibacteriota bacterium
TAGGTGAACTTGCCCTCAGAGTCGAGCTCCATTATTACGACATTACTGAGGTTGGATATGAGGTTGCGGTACCTCTCCTCGCTCTCACGCAGTTTCTCCTCGACCTGCTTGCGCTCGGTGATGTCGCTATGACTCGCCATCTGCGCAACGACATTCCCCTCATCATTCAGTACTTTTGACGAGGAAATACTCACCGGAAAGAGTTCACCATTCTTCCTTTTGCCAACCAATTCCCCCATCCAGCCACCTTCCATCGTTGCCTTAAGGGCCTCTTCCAATTGTGGTGCCTGTGCCTTGGCGTAGACGTCGGCAATATTCCGTCCGATTAACTCCTCTCTTGAGTAGCCAAACATCCTGGTGAACGTGTCATTCACATAGGTAATCCTGTATTCCGGATCACCCATGGCTATTCCCTCAACCGCGTTGCCCACTGCCTGCGACAGCAGCCGCAGCTTTTCCTCCGCCCGCTTGCGCTCGGTAATGTCGCTGACGACCGCGAGCAGGTGTGGCTTGCCCTTGACGGCAACCGGCGAGCCTCGAACCTCTACCTCGAAAGGTGTTCCGTCCTTCCGAACATCCGTGGATTCCGCATGGAACTTGCCTGCACTCTGCAACTGTGTCTTGAAGTTCTCGAACAAGTGGTAGCAGTTCCGGTGGACGATATCCCGGTCCCCAAGCCCGATCAGTTCGTCATAGTCGTAGCCATACATCGCGCACGCGGCCGGATTGGCCTCTACGATCTTCCCCCGCGGGTCAAAGACGAGCACGCCGTCCGTCGCGGCTTCGAAGATCTGGCGGTGGTGCTGCTCGCTCTCCCGCAGGATCGCCTCGGCCCGCTTGCGCTGTCGTAAGAATCGCAGTGCCCAGGCGAGCGTGACAGCCATGCCCGCCAGGAGGACGGCGACCGATGCGATCCAAGGCCAATACTGCTTGAGAACATCACCGAACGTAACTTTGCCGTAGTCCTTGTACAGCCCGACGCGGAGTTCCTTGAGGCATTCATGCACCGGCTGATAGTTGAGCGGGACCGTCCAGCCCGCACACCTGGCCGCCTTGGCCGCCGGGCAGTCCGCCGGCATGTTCAGCAAGGCAAAGGCCACCTCTTCCGCCAGTTCGTCAGACGTATGCGCGACCTTCGCCAACGGCCATTCGGGATACCGGCGCGTGGAACGTTGGACAGGCAGTTCAAGGATATCGGTACCCTGTTCGTTGATGACGCGGAAGTTCTCCAGGCGGATCTTGCCCTCGGCTGCCATTCGCTCCAGCGTATCGCTCCTGACGGTCCCCGCGTCTACGAGCCCGTCTCTGACCGTGTAGACGACGAAATCGTGCGTATCATCGAACTGAAGCTCGGCGAAGTCGCGATAGGGATCGATCCCGGCCTCCTTCAGCTCCCGCCAGGCCGCGAGCCATCCGCCCAGCGATTCCTCGTTTACGGCCATGAAGGTCTTGCCTTTGAGATCGTCCAGGCACTTGATGTCGTCGCGGTCGGCCCGGCGGAAGATTACTCCCGCGTAGCTGGTATACGCGATCCCTCCGTGAAGGTTTCTGAGTGACACCAGGCGGTTCACGCCGTGGTCGGTCTCCAGTTCCACGTACATCGAAGGGTTGGCGAGCACGAAATCCACTTCGCCCCGCTCCACGGCCGCGTGGAGCTCGTCATAGTCGAGGGGCACGATGACGAACGAGCGTCCGATGTCGAGCGGGACTACGGGGATCGGCTTGCTCAGGTACTCGGCCGTGAGCCCCCATTTCTCCAGGCACCGTTCGGGGCCCCGCTTGGCCAAGACACCGATCTTGACCAGATCCTGCGCATTGTCTTGGGCCGCGGCCGGGCCTCCCGTCGCCAGTGCGAGCAGGAGGGCAACCAGTGCGCCAGCGCCGGCGCTACTGATCCTGGGAACGACCGGCGGTCTTCGCGCGGCGGTCCTTGAATCTAAGGTAAAAGTAGTAGATGCCATCCGAATCCCATGCGTGCCGGCGCCTGCCGCGTCTCGATCCGCTACTTCATCTGTGTGCTCCGAAGGAACACGCCGCCATTTTCAGATCGGTACCGCAATAGAAGATGATGAGTTAAAGGAGTCCGGAGAGGGGTTGGCAAATACAACGCTGCCATTGGACTTTCCCAGCCGGTGCCGAGCGCGCACACGAAGTGGGCATGTTCGGCCAATAGGGATGCACGCAATCCGCCGCGCCACAGCGCGATTCTACCTACCACCGGTAGATCCCGTACTGCCTTAGTTTTTTGTGGATCGCCTCGCAGTCCATCTGGAGCATCCGGGCCGCCTGCGCGTTGTTCCCGCCTGTTTCGCGCAGCACCCGAACCAGCACGTCCCGCTCCAGTTGCCTCGCCTTGCGGCGCACGCCCTCCTTGAGCCGGGCGCTGCGCTCAACCCCGCTGTCAATACCAAGGTCGTTCGAACCGGTCTCGCTGCGCGCATCTGAAACGCGCGGGGGCTCAGGGCCAATCTCGAAACGCTTCGCTAAAGCTGCATTCGCCCCGTTATTCATCGTCGCAACCTCCACTGGCACGCCCCCACAGCCGGCACGCAAGATCACGGGTGTGTCTCCGTAAGTAAGCATTCAGCGGTCAGCAATCAGCGATCAGCCGAAAGTCGAGCGTTCAACGGGTAAATGTCACAAATAGCGTGTTATTCGGAGCAGCCTGAGCACATGACTGAGGTTAAGTACTTACTCGTTAATCAGCGTAAAAGCCGACCGCTGAAAGCTGAAAGCTGAAAGCTGAATGCTGACCGCTGAAAGCTGAATGCTGACCGCTGAAAGCTGAATGCTGACCGCTGAAAGCTGATTGCTGATAGCTTGTTGCAAACGGCTGAACACTTACCTCCGTAAGATTCCCTGGCCTTGCCAAGAGTTTCCGTACCGTCCAACTGCTCTGCTCCTTGGCAGGAACGCAAGCAGACCGAGATATCGGCGGCAGCACCCGCCTTCGTGAAGCTCGAAGATGCAACCCAATGGTTGGTTTTGCCAATGCCGTCTTTCAATAGACTCGTAGGCACCTATGGTCTGGCATTGTCTACGGACTCCCTTGGTATGGTAGGGTTGACCCGCAGTGGCGGCAGCCAACTGCAGATGGCCCACGGCCCAGCATTGGCAGAACCAACCAGGGGGTTGCATCTTCCAACTTAACGAGGCCTGTTTCTGGTGCCGATAGGTGTTGCGTTGGCGTGTCACCAATGCAGGACAGTGGCTGAGCGAGCCGAAACCTGCCGTGTGCCACGGCAACCGCAGTATCTGTACCGCGGCACGGGCTGTTGTGTATGGCACAGCCACGCGCTGGCTGATACAGACTCGATGCGCCCACGCGTGGATTGGTCTGGGCGGCAACGACGGGTCCGGGCAGGAGTTCCATGTCCAGTATAACCGAGCGGAAGGAACTAGACATGAGAGAGTCAAGACTATGAATGAGATAACGAGTATTCGCAGGGTAATCGAAGGCGCGCGACTCGTATGTCTTCCGGGGGGAAGACTACCTTGTGGCGTGGCAAGCTCTGGCAAGAGTTTTCTATGGACTTTGGTTAAGTGCCTGCCCAACTATTTACGATGGTATCAAGGCACGTAATGAGGAGCGGTTCCTCCCGTGCATCTAGTGGCCACTTTTAAGAAAGGGCAGAATCATGGCAGTAGAGAAGGCAATCGCAAGTTCGAGTCTGGTCGAGGTCATTGACCGCATTCTCGACAAGGGCATCGTGATCGACGCCTGGGTTCGCATCTCCCTCGTGGGGATCGAGTTGCTGGCGATCGAGGCCCGTGTCGTGATCGCGGGCGTCGAGACGTTTCTGAAGTACGCCGAGGCGGTCGGCCTGCTGCCCGAGGAAGCCGCGTAAGCAGCCTTGGGACGCGTTGGACCCCTGTGTGGGGTCCGACCCGTCGGGAATGTGAGATATCCCCGCGGCGGGCAGGCTCTTCGCCGACCCTGACCTACCGCAGCAATGCAGAGTTCGCGGGCATATCTCTTGTTCCCGGATGAACTGAGGGATTGGCAGAGACTTACAGGAGCGTTTCCAACAGGTGCGGCGATGAGCGAAGTGGCAACAAAAGCGGTGAAGGACGAAGTGGCGGGTCAAGACGCGCCGTCGGTTGAGCGGGTCCTCGAGAAATACCGCGCCACGGTCGAGACGGTGGCGGGCTACATGGGCCACGCGGTGGCCTTGCTGGAAGATCTCTACGCCGAGCAGGATGCGATGATTGACCAGCTCAAGGGAATGCTTTCGAAGAGCAAGTCGCTTCGTCGCTCGGATTTTGAGGCCATCTTCGCCAACGTCCTCGCTCGGCGGCGCAGGACCAGAGAGACGCTGCCGACGCTGGTTGACGGATACCGCGCCAACCGGGAAGCGCTTATTCAAGAGATAGAGGGTTTGTGCAGTTCCGACACGCCGCGGGCCGGCAAAACCTGGCCGGCCTTGAAGAAGCGGCTACTGGACGGTGACGACACCGGCGAGCGGGAAGTCGTCGCCGTTCTGCGACAGGTTCACCTGGAGCGGGAAGAGCTTTCAACCGCATTGTCGGACCTGCTGAGGCGGGGAGAGAGGCTCAAGATCAGCGACCTGAAGACCGTGGCCCAGAGGCTTGCCAGTCGGGATTCGCGGGAGTCCGCGGAGCTGGCAGCTCTACTGGCAACGTGCGAAGCCGCCGGCAGAAACGCCAGTATGCAATGGAAGAAGCTGGCCGGATAGAACGCGCTACCCACAACAAGGGATCGAGGTGAGATAATGCCGTACCACAATTACTACGGTGCCATCGGCGAAGAGATCAACGCCATGAGAGAGGAACGCCGGGCGCGGATTCCGGAGCTCAGGGCCGAGGCGCGGCAAACGGTGCGCGATGCGCACGCGGAGACTGCCGACCTGCTGGCTACGGTGGCTCCGATGATTGCCGAGA
>JAGMDA010000126.1 GCA_023128935.1 Candidatus Eiseniibacteriota bacterium
AACCGGAATTATACAGGCAAGCAGGGCAAGGGGGATGTCTATCTGGCGGGGCCGGCCGTAGCAGCTGCCTCTGCCGTGGCTGGAAGGATCTGCACGCCTGCAACCCTGGAGGAAGCGCTCGCTTCCGCCGCCCGCGCCGCAGCCCCGGGAGTAGCGCCTAGCAAGGGGCAGGAGCATGCGGGCGCAAAAGGCGCTGGTGGCATAGGCAAGGAGCCCTCGGCCGCAAAGGTCGCTGGTGGCGCAGCGCGCGAGCCATCCGACAGACCGAACCCCCCAGAGGCCTCAGATACATCAGGCGCCTCAGCCGCTAAGCCAACAACCCTGGAGGGACGCGTCTGGGTCATCCGCGTGGACAACATAGACACCGACATGATCTTTCACAACCGCTACCTGTCCATCACCGACATCAATGAAATGGGGCCCTATACATTTGACAACCTCGCGGGATGGGAGGATTTCTCGAAGAAGGCAGAACCAGGGGACATTGTGGTCACTGGAGAGAACTTTGGCGCGGGCAGCTCGCGCCAGCAGGCGGTGGACTGCTTCAAGGCTCTGGGGATAACAATGATCATTGCCAAGAGCTTCGGCGCGATCTATGAACGCAACGCGATCAATGCAGCGCTGCCCATCCTGCGGGCAGGGCTAGTGGATACGGACATTCAGGACGGCGAGCGCATCCGGGTCGATTTCCGCACGGGTCAGATCATACGATTGAAGACAAAGGAGACAATCCCCGGCGTGCCCTTCTCCGATGCCCAGATGCGCATCTACCAACGAGGCGGGCTTCTGGGGCACAACTAATCTTGTAAGGGCAAAGGGGGTTCGGATGTGGAGCCACGTGCTCGTGCTACCCCTCCCACGCACTCCCAACGGAAAGGAGTAGTGACGTGCAACGGCGTTTCTGGCTGGGGCTTCTCGGATTGGCAATCCTACTTGCCGTGATCCTCATCCTGATTGCGAGGAAGCCACGCGAGGTCGAACCTACCTCTGTGGCGAAGCAACCGGATATCGTGCTGGTGACCGTTGATGCACTCCGGCGCGATCATGTGGGGGCCTACGGCTCGGATCTAGGCGCGACGCCACGTCTGGATGAGATGGCGCAAGAAGCCGTTCTCTTCGAAGATGCGGTCACACCTGTCCCGCTAACAGGTGCTGGTCTGGCCTCGATTATAACTGCCCGCCTTCCGCTCCAACACCGGTTGCGCCAGGACGTGCAAGGGAACCTCCCGCAGACAGAGACCACAGTCGCTGAGGCATTGTCCTTGGCGGGGTACCAGACGGCGGCCTTCTTCTCCTCAGATCTCTGTATCATCGGTCTGGAACAGGGGTTTAATGTCCTCTCCCTCCCCGAAGGCCCCGAACGCCCATCCCAGGAAACCGTTCAAGCAGCCCTAAGTTGGCTGGAGACGCACACCGAGGCACCGCTCTTCCTTTGGGTGCATATCTCGGAACCCCGTGGACCTTGGAGGGCATCCTTCCCATGGAACCTCCGCTACCTGGAGGCCCCCTATGCCGGGGAGGTGGCCGCTGCGGATGAGGCCATTGGTAGTCTGTTCGATGGGATTGACAGGCTTGGGCGCCTGAACGGAGCGCACCTGGTGATCATGGCCCCGACAGGAGAAGCCATGGAAGAAGAGGGTGAACTCGAACATGGCGTGCTGTTGGGAGAGGCAACGCTTCGTGTGCCATGGATCTGGCGACTTCCGAGTCAGGACCCCGGAGCCGGCCGGATGATGCACCGCATACAGGGCCTGGCCGCGACAACGGATTTCTTTCCCACACTGTTCGATGTGCTGGGTCTCGATCTGCCGCCGGGAACCCCACCACAGGAGGGTCAGAGTCTTAGCGCTTGCCTGCTGGAGGAGGAACCCTCTCCACGCCAGAGCCTTCTACTGGAAACGCTTCTACCCCAGCAGGCCTACGGATGGGCTCCGCTGCTGGGTCTGCGAACAGCCGAATGGAAGCTGGTCGTCGCCCCCGAGGCGCGCCTGTACAACCTGCAGCGCCATCCGATGCAGCCCTATCTACCCAGTCCTCAGACAACGGAGATGACTGCGAAGCTCATGGAGGCCCTGGACACAGAACTCCGCCGCCAGGCAACCGAGGAGTCCGAGTCCGAGACATGGCAGGAGTGGGCCAAGGGCAAACAGGATCCATACCAGAGAGTAACCCTTTCGACCGCCCTGATCAAAGCCAGTCGCGCCCTTCAACTGGGCGAGCCGGCAGAAGCGCGCAGAGCAGGGGGGGATCTGGCAGAGAGGTTCCCAGACAATCCTAGAGTTAAACTCTTGGATGCGTTCATTCACCTGGCCTCGGGAGAATATGAATCCGCACAAGAGGGATTCCGTGCGGTCCTCGATCAGCTGGGGGCGGCTTGCGAAGCCAGGTTGGGGCTCGCCGAATGCCTCCTTAAGCAGAACTTGCCGCATGAGGCCTCTTCCGCGCTGATGATGGATTCCAGCGACCTCCTGGACACCTGCCTTTGGCTCCTGCCCATGGATCCGGAGGTGCCCTTCCGCATGTGGTTTACCAAAGGTCTGGCGGATGCGCGGGCGAGGAACTTGCCCATGGCTGCTCACGCCTTCAAGCAGGCTGCCCACAAGGCACCCCGCACGGCCTTGGCACACAAGGCAGGCAAGCTGAATGAGAATGCGCGCTTCCTGCGCGACATGGCCGAACGAAACGGGCCGCTTCATCCATCCGAGCGACCGCTGGTGGTGCAGTCCGCGTTGGAGCTTGACGCCCCTGACGTTGCTCGCCGGCTCCTGGCCCGCAGACCAAAGGGAAAACCCCGAAAACCCGATGAGAAGCCCGATCCTCGACTGAGCTTGCTTGATGCCCGGGAGGCGCTGCAGTCAGGCAACGTCCAGCGGGCAAGATCGCTTACAGAGAAGACCCTCGACCAGGGAGTGGCGCGGCTGGAGGATTGCATTGCCGTGGCAGATCACCTCAACCGCAGCGGACACCGCAGAGAGGCAATTGGTCTGTTGGAGAGGGCCGTGCCCTCATTCGGGAAGTCGCCGGAACTCCATTTCCATCTGGCAAGGCTCCTGGCGACCAACAGGCACAAGGAGCAAGCGCTGATCCACCTGGAAACGGCACTGCGTCTCGGCTTCAGGGACTGGGATGGCTTGCTATCTCGACCGCTCCGGGGCCTGTGTAAGTCGAAGCGCATCTCAAAGTACTGGCGCGAGCCATCAGCATCCTAAAACCAGCCCCAAGGGCACGGGATTTCCCGTGTCGGGGGGAACCATGCGGTCATTGCCTTGCGCGTGCGGAGCGACTCTTGATCTAGAGGCCCGCGCGCAGAGCGGGGAGGATCCGTTCGGGATGGGCCATAAGGATCGTGCTGGATTCGAGCTGCGTGGGCACAAGACAACCGTCCTGGCCGAAAACGAAATGGCCCTTGGCCTTGCTGGCCCCGTAAAGGCGCTCGAAGTCGACGCGCTGGGTATCTTGAAGGACCGGCAAGCGGCGGGACTCCACCATTTCGGTGAGTCTCTTCTCGGCACTCTTCTTGAGCACGACCCAAACGACCAGATCTTTGAATGGCTCCTGCTTCTTCAGCTCCCTGACGAAATCATCCAGAGCGGCAAACTGCCGCTTCATTGAACATCACGTGCTTGGAGACGCATACCAGAGAAGTACTCTCCTGCCCCGTTGCTCCGACAAGCGGCAGGTTTGACCAAAGGAAAGTGAGTTGGGATTTGCGTCAACCATGGAAAAATCAGGAGGAGGGCACGCGGGACGGATCAATATGCGCTCACCAACGAATATGTCCTCCATGCCCCCCAAGTCCCTGATCAGTAGCTTCGGCCGAACTTCGCCGGCTTGCTCGTAGACATGGTGCGTGCGGACGCGCCGCGTGAAAGGCATGTCCCAGGTCCCGTCTCCGTCGAAATCCCACCGTTTTTTCAGCTGTCCAGAGAGATCCCGGTCATCCGAACTCAGGGATGCATCTAAAGTGAAGATCGTCAGGTTGGCCCAGCCCGCCACGGGCAGGGTCTCGAAACGCGCTTTGGGTGATTTGTTCTCCCCCCCTCCTGATCCGCCGGATCTTGCGCCATTGCGATCAGATCCGATCTCCTGTCCCGCTGCAGCCAGGGGGCGTCTTGTGGCGTGATGGCGCTCATCGGATTGCCCTGTGTGCTCCCCCCTACAACCAGCACCCCAGGAAGCAAGCAGGACCAGGCCGATGAGGGCCGCGAGAAACCCGTGTGGGATCCACCCGAAAGTACCGCATCCACACCTGAGCCCGTTCAATGCCCGTCCCCTCCCCCTACTGCGCCGGTACATCCTCGGGTTCCAGTTTCGGGAAGAGGATCTTGGGCCGGTCAAACGTGGATCCCTCCGGCAAGGAATCCTCGCCCACGCGCTGCCAAGAACCGGGCGTTGCGTGCCCTTCAAGGTGAAGCATGGCCGCCAAGCGCTCCGCACTGCCCGGAAGGAATGGCGCCATGAGGCGCGCCAGGGCGTGGATCAGCTGCAAGCAGACATGGATGCACGCAGCGCAGCGGGGCAGGTCCTTTTTGCGCGTCTCCCAGGGCCGCTGCTCATCGAAGTACCTATTGCCGAGCCGGGCCAGATCCATCATCGCGATCTGCGCCTGCCGGAACTGGAAGCGATCGAGCATCCGGCCGATCTCATCGCGCGCCTCGCCTATGGCAGAGAGGACCTTGCGATCCGCCTCAAGCAGCTCTGCCTTCGGTACCCTCCCCTCAAAGACCTTGGTCCCGAAGCTGAGCGTCCGGTGCACGAAGTTACCCAGCACATCGGCTGCTTCGCCATTGGTGCGGTGCAGGAAATCGGACCAGGAAAATTCCGAGTCGGAGGTTTCCGGTGCCACGGCGGTGAGGTAGTAGCGCAGGCGGTCGGCCCCGAACGTCTCTACGAATGACGCCACCTCAATCACCAAGCCGCGGCTCTTCGAAAGCTTCTCGGCCGCCTGCTCACCAGCGCGCTTGAACTGCAAGTACTCATTGGCAACCACCACATCGGGCCGGATGTAGTCGCCCTGTCCCTGCATCATCGCCGGGAAGATGATGGTGTGGAACGGAATGTTGTCCTTTCCAATAAAGTGGACGATGCGGCTGGCCGGATCCTGCCAATAGTCCTTCCAGGCCTCCGGCGTGCCCTGCCGCTCGGCCCACACTTTCGTATTTGTCACATACCCGATCGGGGCATCGAACCAGACATAGATGCACTTGCCCTTGGCCTCGGGATCATCCAGGGGAATGGGCACACCCCAGTCGGTGTCCCGTGTCACACACCGGGGGCGCAGACCCTCACGCAGCCAACTCATGGCGCCGCCCAGGGTGTTCGGCCGCCAGTCGGCTTTCGATTCGATCCAGGTGAGAAGATCGCCTTGAAAGTGGTCGAGGCAGAGGAACCAGTGAACGCTTTCCTTCAGGACTGGTGTGGTCCCGTCGCCTGGCAGGGCGGATCGTGGGTTGGCCAGCTCGGTCACTTCATAGGTTGCGTTGCAATGGTCGCACTGGTCACCCCGTGCATCCTCGTAGCCACACCGCGGACAGGTCCCCTCGACATAACGATCCGGGAGAAACATGCCCTGCTTCTCGGAGTAGTACTGCTCGATGGTCTTCTTTTCGATGTGTCCCCCATCAAGAAGCTTGAGGAAGAATTCCTGCGTAAAGGCGCGGTGCTCCGGCCATGAGGTGCGGCCATAGAGGTCGAAGCTCACATCCGCAGCCTGGAAGGCAGCCTCATTCTCAGTGTGAAACCGATCAATCACCTCGTGCGGGCTGCTGCCCTCCTCCAATGCACGGAGAGTAATCGGCACGCCGTGCTCATCGGAACCGCAGATGAAGACAACGTCTTCACCCTTCATCCGCAAGTATCGAACAAAGATGTCCGCGGGCAGATAGGCCCCGGCCAGATGCCCAATATGGATACGTCCATTTGCGTATGGTAGCGCGCTGGTTACCAGCGTCCGCTTGAAGGTTGCCAAAGCCTCTCTCCTCTCTCCAGTGCGCTCGGCCCTGCACTATCCCGAAGGCGTTCCCACCATGCAAATCCGTCCTCACCCGTCCCATCCGCACACAGCACCGAGTTTGAGATTTGCGGGAGTATACCCCATCGGCGCCGGCATCCAACCCTGCTTATCGCCCGCGCGTCAGGTCACCTCCAAACCCTGCTTATCTCCTGCGGGCCAGGTCACCTCCAAACCCTCCCGTGCCCCGTGTGCCGAGCCCAGCAACTCCGCAAGTGAGCACTCATTCTCTATATAGGGCTGACCGATAGGGCTGACCGGCAAATTGCCACCCCTGCCCGGGCAAGCTGCTGAAATCCAGTGCGACGTTACAGCTGAACCAAGAATAATCGGCTCATATGAATTTACTAGAGTCGTTGCGAGAGCGGGTATGACGAAATCGGTCCGAGTCACGCCAAGCGTGTAGGACCACCTCCAAGCCATCAACGAACTGATAGTCGAGGGAAAGGCGCCGCGAGTGAGGGATAGCGCCCGCACGATATTTCCGAGGCGTCCGCCCAGGATTTCGAAAAGTACAACGTCCTAATCCTCGGATCCCCCACTTACGGAATGGGAGAACTTCAGGATGACTGGGACGAATTCGCGTCGCATCTCGAGGGTATAGACTTCAGCGGGAAGAATGTCGCTTTCTTCGGCCTGGGCGATCAGGAGAGTTACCCCGATACCTTTCAAGACGCGATGGGTATCCTCTACGAGAAGGTGTCCTGCGCTGGCGGCGTGACCGTGGGTGCACAGCGGGTCGAGGGTTATGACTTCAGCGAATCCAAGGCGGTTGTAGGCGGTAATTTCGTCGGACTCCCTATAGACGAGGAAAACCAGTCTGATTTGACTGAAGAGAGAATCAGAACCTGGACAGAGCAGGTTAGAGGGGAAATCGATTTGTAACCAAATCGGGGCGACTCGCAAAGGGCGCAGAGAAATGCATGCAGCTCTTCCGCCACCACATTTACGAATACCAGAAATGCCTGGCGCTTACAGGCCGCTCCTCTCGGTTTTCCGTAGGGACCGGGTTATGGAACGATCTCGGCCCACGGGTTGGTTGATGAGAACCCGGCGCTCATGCGCGGATTTTTTCACATCGGGCGAGAGTGCGGCTCCTGCCAGGGGTTTCCAGGAGTGTGGACAGACAGGCACTGGACTCGAAGGAGGATAATCGCGTGAGAAAGAAGGAAGTACTTCTGCCTTTGCTAGTAAGCGCAGTTGCCCTGTCAGTTCCTATGATGTCCGGTTGCCGCCTCTCCACCGCCCACCAGGGACCCCAGTTGCAACAGGATGTCAAAGGAGCCCAATCACGTCTCGCTCCAATTGTCATACTTGATCAGGGAAAAGAACTGCGCCTGACGATTGAGGATGTCGCCAAGTACCATGGCGATATGTGCGCGTGTTCAGTCGCCGGATTCCGGGGCCTTCAACTGGCTATAAGCGAACTCTGGGACAGCGAGGTCCCCGATCGGGAGGATTTCAGAATCGTGAGCAGCTGGCCCGGTAAGGGAAACCAGGATGCTTTTGAATTCGTTACGCGGGCAAAGACGCGGGATGATTTCACGCTAGATCTCCGACGGCAAACAGATGTCATGAACGTAAGCATCGACGATTTCACATTCAGGATCATCCGCAAGTCGACCGGGGCTTCGGTCAGGATTCGTATCCGGACGGCCGTCCTGCCAGAAGTTCCCGGCGGGTTTTTCGCCCTGCGCAAGAAAGTGAAGTTCGAAAAGACCGCTACGCCAGATGAGAAGAGCAGATTCAAGAGGGCGTCCCAGCAATTCCGGGAGAACTTCCTTACGCTGCCAGTCGGGGAGATCTTCACGTTCGAGAAGACAGGCCCTTAGTATCCGAAGCGCCGCAGAGCACGCTTGTCCCTCCGCCAGTTCGGCATCACCTTGACCTTGATCCCCAGAAACACCGGCCGGCTCAGGAATTCCTCGATTGAGACGCGCGCCTTCGATCCCAATCTCTTGATTGCCTGCCCTCCCTTGCCAATGAGGATACCCCTTTGGGATTCGCTCTCCACATAGATGATGGCCTCGATGTGGTCCGCTTTCCCCTCGCTTTCTCTGAACTCGATCACCTCGACCTCAGTGCTGTAGGGCACTTCCTGCCGGAAGAGATCGAAGATCGCCTCGCGGATTAGCTCACCCACAAAGAAGCGCTCCGGGTGTTCGGTAAGCTGATCCGCGGGATAGAGGTGCGGACCAGGCGGCAGGAGCGACTCGACGCGCCCCAGCATGCCATGGACACCCCTGCCCCGCAGGGCCGAGATGGCGAAAAAATCCACAAACTCCCCCTGCTGACGGAGCTCCTCTATTATGGGCAGGGCGTCTTCAACGCGCTTCAGCAGATCTGCCTTGTTGAGCAGTATGATGGTCGGTTTATTTCTGCTGGCCACCACAACGCCAGGGGCCAGACGTGGATGCCTCACATCCGCCAGGTAGAGGATCACATCGGCGTCCGCGATGCTCTTCCCGACCTGCTTCATCATAGCTGCCTGCAGATCGTAGCGCGGGTCCAGAATCCCCGGGGTATCGATGAAGATCATCTGGCAGCGCTCGTTAGTTAGAATCCCCAGCGTTCTGTGACGCGTCGTTTGAGGCTTGGGTGTCACAATCGCGAGCTTCTGTTCAAGGATCGCGTTGAGCAGTGTTGACTTGCCGGCGTTCGGGTAGCCGCAGATGGCCACATAGCCGGAATGGAAGGCATCGCTGCACCCCGGGCCCTCACCCTGCTCCCCCCGCACATCGTTCATCAGGTTTCTCCCCTTCGCACTGGCCACAGGGCCCTTCACTCATGCGCGCCGGCTACATCCGCCTCCGGCCGCATTTTGGCGGGCATGAGCCACGCCCCCACCGGCATCCCCGCATGGATCCAACCGTACATAATAGCTCTCTTGGCTGCAGTTTGCTAAACTCAAGACGCCCAGTTTGCATTGGGCTGCAGTTTGCTCGACTCAAGACGCCCAGTTTGCATTGGGCTGCAGTTTGCT
>JAGMDA010000127.1 GCA_023128935.1 Candidatus Eiseniibacteriota bacterium
GCATCGGCCTTTTAAGCCGAGGGTCCTGGGTTCGAGTCCCAGGCGGCTCAAGCTTCAGGAACGGGAGGTTTCGTGCGGGGGCGGGGTGGGAAATCGAAAAAGCATAAGGATGTTAGCCGAGTTCGTCGAAGCAATGCAAAGTTGGAGGGATTAGTCCGTCCATGGACGGCGTTGACAGAATTGGGGCACCGTGGTAGGTTGGGCCGGCTTTTTGAAGGCTGTGAAAAGGCTTGCGGTTCTGGAGTACAGCAGGACCGGCCTGGGCTGTCAGGTCTTCGACTAGGCAGAGTGTGTGAGGGGCGGGTGGCTCCCTTTTTGCGTTGACACAATTGAGCACCTTTGCAATAGTGCCGCGCGAGTAGTAACCGTAGGCGTTTTGAAGGGATTATGAGCGGAACAGGGATGTTGGAAAACACGCTCGGTAAGATAGGTTGCCTTTGCGGAAGTCAGGACTGGCGAGGGTTCTGCGCCCGAAGGGGACAAGAGGCATTGGCGACCGCTTCTATCCTACTGAATCTTTCCATTCTCGATCATGGTCACAATCTCGTTCCCTGCAGCGTGCGGAGCATCGGTGTGCGGTGCTCTGAATGCGGGGGTGGGATATTGCGTAGATGGGTTGATGCGTCTCCATGCGCTATCGCGCTATAGGCAAGGTTCCTAAGGTTCCTCAAGGAGGATGGCGGTGGATCAGACAAGGAAACGGAAACAGGGCCGCAGCGGGGCGCGAGCGGCGCAGATAGAGTTCCTTCGCGGTAGGCACTCGCATGTGAGGGAGGGAAAGGGCATGAATTCGAGCGGTAGGTTTTCCCTGATCTTGGTCTCGGTCTTCGCAATGGTGTGGGCCGGACTATTCCTAGGGGCAACAGACGCGAGCGGGCTACGCGCCTCGGACAACTACAAGTTCGAGAGTTACACCTCCTTCCCTACCGCGGGCGGCCCGTACATCATCGCCGCGACATGGGATGACGCGAACAACGAGTTGCGCGTGATCTTCAATGAGCCGCTCACTGCTGCCACGGTCTGTCCGTCGGACTTCCTGGCGATCGGCGGCTGGGTGCTCAATGACGCAACGAGTGCCTCGACGGTCGAGGTAATCCCGCATGCCAATGACCGGCGTGTGGTCACACTCACCAATTTCACAACGGAACCCGACCCGGCCGCGGGCACCGACTCGATCGCGATCAGAACGATCGGCGATTTCGCGCTGCCCGCGTGTTACCAGGGAGGGATTACCGGACTGGACGCCGTGGTCTGCACCGATCATAGCCATGTGCCGATTGTGACGGGTCCAGTTGCCGTGCAGGTGATTCTCAACACCTGGCTAGAGGGCAATGCCAGCAACGACCAGATCCAGGTCGTGTTCGATGCCGACATCGATGCAGGCATCCCTGCGGGCAACGCCACGGGTGCGAAGTTCCTCCGGACGCCCGAACTGGAGGCCATCGGCGCAAGCTGGTCGACGGCACTCACGCTGGACGTTGCCAGGAACGGCGCTGACAACAACGTACTGGATATTGACATCGCCGCCGCAGGTAGTGTTGCGGAGATCCGCCAGCTCTGGCCCGGCATTGCGAAACTGTGGATGGGCGACGACGCCGTCGAGTGGAATGGCACCAGTGTGGGCAACGTTGCCCAGAAGGTCATGTTCGACAACCTCGGGGATCACTATTTCTCAGGCGGGGCCAACGGCTGGAACGAGGGTGGTCCGATCCTGTTGGGTGCCACCTGGATCGAAGCCGACGACCAGATGTGGCTCATTTTCAGCGAGCCGGTTGATCCCACTAGCTTGGCCCAACACGGGGGTTTAGGAGAGGTCGAGGCTCAGTACGAGCTCGGTACCGGCGTAACGGGGTGGGCTCTCAACGCTATGAACCCCTCGCAGTTTATAGATGCCACCCAGGGCCTGGCCTGGCCCGGTGAGTTTACGAATGTAGTTATCATCACTGACCCGACCAATGGCGCGAGCAATTCGACGATTCGCGTGGCCTCAACCGCTACGGCCATGACTGACTTTCAGGGCATGCGCGGCCCGCAGTCGGAGTGGGTGGACATCGTGCCCGGTATCGCGATTGTGCGGGCATTCTATGATGATATGAATACCTCGGTGGTAAGCGATGACGTGCTTGAGATGTGGCTCACCGAGGACATTGCTACTCCGGCCAACGTGGACCATACCTGCTTCAAGTTTGCGAACAACGCTGACCTCCCGAACTCGATCTGGAGCAGCCTGAGTTTTGCGGCCGACAATGATGACGGCCGGGGCCGCGTTCGTGTGACCGGATGGGACCTGCCTGAGGAGTTGCTCGATCTGGCTCACGCCACCCAGAAGCGCCTTCCGCTGGGGACGTACGTTTCGCTCAGCGGCGCCGCGCTCACGGGTGCCAAGAGTGGCGGCACCAATACAACCGCTGAGATTCCGGTGATCGAGCAGCCCGTTTGGCCGAATCAGCCGCTGGGCGCCGAGGTGCCTGCGCATACCAACACCTTCTTCTGGGACCCGGATGGCACATGCCAGCCTAACTATACGGGCGATGAGGTCAACGAGGTCTATTTGGCCTGGCACGAGCGGGTGAGCTACAAGGTCGACAGCTGGTTGCTCTACTTCACGGCATCCGGGGTCTCGGCGTTTGACGCTGACGGCTATGTCAACGACTTCGCCGGGCGCGCCCTCAATGTGAGCAATCTCGTCTCGGACAGCCTGGAGACCAACGGGCTTCACCGTGTGGCCGTCAACATCGTAGGTCATGGTGGCGCAGCGGCCGACGTCTTCCCAACAGACGATCCCGGTACCGCCTTAGTGGATGGCGATGAGGTCTGGTTCATGCTCATACCGGTGAACTACTGGGGCGACATCGGCCCGCGGGCCTCTGCCATCGTCTTTAGCTCCCGCTTTGTGGGTGGGGTCTGTCCCCCGCGGGACTACTCGGATGACGATGACAACTTGATCCACGTTGCGGCCACCTGGACCGACACAAACCTCGATGGTATCCGCCAGGACAGCGAGTGGACGCGCACCGTCACGGGTGATGCGGGCGCGGCGCTGTGCGGGACGCACATATATGTTTTCTCAGTGCCCGATTCGACGACCGCCGCCACCGCAGCCGAGGTTGCGGTCATCGCGGCGGACGGCTCGTTCGGCCCGGTCGACTTGGAGAACAACTTCAATGCCGAGCCGTATCTGTACCTCTTTGCCAAACTGGACGACATTTATAGTGTCGGCGCCTCCACGGGCGGATCGGTACACATTATCAACGACATCGTGGCGCCCAGCCTAACGGTTGATGGCACCGGAGCGCTGGTCAATGCTGACCGGTTCAACAACTTCCAGGTCTACACCAAGAATAACTATCTCAACATCCTGGCACTCGCCAAGGATGGCACACCGGCCGCTGCCGGGGCGTTGAGCGATTTGCTGACCATCATGGCAGACTTCACAGAAGTCGACTCGGCCACTACGCCGACCACGGCCCAGGGCGATCTTGTCAGCGCAGTGCCTCTGGTTGGCCTGGGTGGCGATCAGGTCGACAATGACGGTGACTGGGTGGCGCACGATCTGGGCATCGACCTGAATGATGACGGCGTGCGCGACTATCCCGAGCCCTACTTTGATGAGAACGGCGACGGGCTGTTCACACCCGGCGAGACCTTCTTCGACAGGGACGGGGATCTCAAGTGCGACTCCCCGCGTACGGGCGTGGTACCGGGAGCCGAGGGAGACGCGGACATCGTCTATGACCTGAATCTTGACTCGGCGGACCCAGACGAGCGTGGCTGGTACGAGGTCCAGCAGTGGTCGAGTGCGCCGGACTCCTCGAACTGCCATGTTACAAAGGGCTTCAAGCTGAGGTACCCGATTACCGACGCGAACCTGGTAACCAACTTCGGCGAGATTGACGATGCGCCGGTCAATATTACTGTCTGGGACTCCACGTTTGCCGTGGGCCTAACCTATGCCGACACAAGCACCGCGAGCCCGGCCATCGGAGCGGCCTTCAAGTGCCGCATTGACGAGGTGCCGCCCACGATCTCGAAGCTGACAGAGCTGTTCGTTGAGTCATCGCTCACGGCCTCCACGTCAACTGCCGCGAACCTGATTCTCCCGACGGGCCCGACCTATCACCTCGGGTGCTATGTGGACTTCACGGTTGAGACGGACAGTGATGATGACTGCCTCTTTGGCGTAACGCAGGTGTACACGAATCGGACGGGTGCCTGGTCATGGGAGGGTATGACCCTCGACCCGCCGGGTGTCAATGCCACTGCCGGGGTTCCCGGCATCATCTACGGGGGTATTGAGACCGGAGCCTCCTACGCGACGCCGAGGAATGGTGACGACGATCGCGATGCCACCGGCTTGAACACCGATGGCCTGGATAACGACGAGGATGGCGACATAGATGAAGCCGGCGAGGGTATCGACCTGCAGGATATCGAGGTTGTCGATGCAGTGCAGGACTCGACTACGAACGCAACTGCCGGTGTAGATTTGCTTTGGAGGCAAACGGACCGCCGCGACAATGATGGCGACGCCTTTTTCCGCTTTGAGCCCTTCTATGATGTGGGCGGCACGAACCCGGGAGACGGATCCATCCAGCCGCGCATGATCTGGTACAACATCGACGAGAGTGTGACCAACGACATAGACGATGACGGCGACGGCACCGTTGACGAAGCCACCGAGATTGAGACCTACTCGGCGGCTTATGATGACAACGAGGACGGCATCATGGACGGAGAGGCCGTCGAGATCACGGCGGTCGCAAGCAGAAAGTACACGGTTGCCGGCGCAGGCAACTTCTGGGTGACCAAGAGCGCGGTTCTTGGTGAGCACCCGGCCAACACGGTGGGAGATATCTGTGCTCTAACCGAGATCGTCGAGGGCTGCTACGGCGTCCTGGACCCGAACGGCGTCGAGAACACGGGAACCTTCCCGACACTGGGGTGGGGTGATGATTCGGTCACTGATCTGTTCAACTGGGCGGCGCTACACAGCGTCGAGAACATCGACTTCTATCTGATATCCCAGCTCTACGGCATGACCGCCGACGGTACTACCGAGTACCAGCTGCGCATGCTGGCCTATGACAAGGCGGGTCAGACGACTCCTGGCTATGCCTACCCGATCACATTCACATTGGATGTGGAGCCGCCCGATCCGCAGATCCTGGCTATCACGGGAGCCTGTGACGATGATCCGGCCACGGCGCCGCCCGACTTCGCGGATGTCGATACCGATCGCGGAGGCCTGCAGGTATATGACAGCGGCAGCTACACGCTGACCGTTACGGATGATCCGGATGCGGTGAAGGTCTACTTCACCTCGCGCTTCTCGACCACCAATGGCGCGACATGGAGCTCGTGGAGCACCACGGCGATCGTGGGCACCGGCATCGATGAGTCGCGGCCCTTCACGGGTGAGTACGACTGGTGGCTGACGCACTCGATCAACAACGACCCGGCCGCGGACTCACTGGCGGTTGAGTTCCGTGCGATTGCCGAGGACGCATTCGGGAACACGCAGAATGCGGATTCAGTCTGTGTGCTGGATGTAACGGTGATTGACGGCACGGCTCCGCATACATGGTTCACTATGATAAACACCGTGGAGAACGCCTACTGGGCGACCTACGGGGGGGCTTCGGCGACAACGGTCTTCCCCTATTGGTACCGAGATCACTACGGCCCGGTGCGGGTGCCGGCTGGTCCGGTGATCAACATCTGGGCGGAGTTCGATGACAACGATGACTCGGTCCCGTTTGACGCCACCAATGATGTCATCCGGTTGGTCTTCGAGGCGCGCGCGGTCGGAGCGGGCGGCGAATGGACGCCGATCGAGACTGTGACCGGTGGGATTGACCCAGCGTCGGGTGACTCTCTGACCATCGACGGCACGCGGCCCGTGGCCGTAACCCTCGATACCCAGACCATGGGTACGGGCTCCTACGACATCCGGGTGTGGGCCTGTGACATCGAGGGCAACTGCAGCACTCTGAGCGCTGACATGGCGACGATAACGATCGTCGAGGAGGGTTTGAGGGCCTACATCGAGCCGCCCTACCATGATCCTGCGACGGGGGCAGGGACCTTCGAACTTTACGCTTTCAACTACATTCACGATGCAGAGCTCGACTTCGTCGAGTTCCAGTTCTACGAAGATACTGATGGCGATGGGGTGGATAACGACTCGCACTCCTGGCACAAGATTGCGATCGACGGCGACGATACCGGACGCGGTGATGTGCTCTTGCGCCGGGGGAGTCATAAGTACTACGACCTGAGCGGGCACATAGCCTTTGTAAATGGTGGCGGGGCGAGCGGAGATGAGGTCTTCATCGACTTCGACGAAGACGGCTACAGTATGCGCGATCCCGTGATCATGGAGCAGGCTGGAGGGGCCTGGGGCCAATACGACCATGGCATCGATATCGTGGTGGTCGGCGAGCTGACGGGGACCTATGACGGACATGCCACTACCAACTTTGCGGCCACGGAGTTCCACACGGGGGACGCGCCCTTTGATCCCACCGAGTGGATCATGAAGGACAACGGCCTCGAGGGCGGTGTCGCGCTAGAGCTCTGGCATACGCAGTGGGAT
>JAGMDA010000128.1 GCA_023128935.1 Candidatus Eiseniibacteriota bacterium
CAAGAAGATGATTGTCCTGAGATAGCATGTTCACAATCTAACCGCCTGGGGCGCTTGGCGGCGCCAGTCCCAGGCCAGTAACGCACGCAATTGTCAGCCATTACGGCGTCAGCGCTCGGGACTTCAACTCTTGGGGCTGCCGGAATGTCAGTCGGGTCAGGATGGACTCTTCGGAAACGTCGTCTGATGCGCTATAATGGTAGGTTGGAGTTGGATGGAAAGATCCGATAGAATAGGTGATGCGCCGTGGGAGGATCCTGGGAACCAGTCCGCGGCGAGCGAAGCGATAGCTGGACCGCTGCCAGGGACATACAACGGGGAGAGAGGTCAATGCTACGGAATCGCACGACGCGCCTGCTGGGCCTGGGGGTGCTGCTCGTAGTCCTCACGGGCGGTGTCTTGAGCGGACCGCTGAGAGGTCCCGACCCCCGATACCACGACTACAATGAGATCCTGGCCCTGTTCGACACCTGGGCCGCTCAATACCCCGATATTTTCCATCGCGAGATCATCGGCTATACGGGGGTCGAGAACGATCCGATCTGGGCAGCCAAGATCTCGGACAATGTGCACGTGAGCGAGCCAGAAGCCAGGGTCATGATCGATGCAGCTATCCACGCCAACGAGGCCAACGGCCCCAACGCCATCCTCTACATGATGGAGCATCTGCTAGAAGGCTATGGGCAGAACCCCTACTACACCGAGATGGTTGACAATCTGGAGATGTGGTTTGTGCCCGTGATCAACCTCGACGGATACTGGATGGTCTTCAATTCGGTCCCGAATTGGGACTGGTGGCGCAAGAGCAAGCGCGACAACAATGGCGATCATCAGTACACTTTCCCCATAGACGGCGTCGACTGCAATCGCAACTGGGACTTCAAGTGGGCCCAGTATGATTCCACTGCGTGGGAAAGTTCCCGCTACAAGGGACCGTATCCCTTCTCCGAGTCCTGTGTCGTTGCAATGCGCGACCTGATTCTTCGGGAAATGCCGGTCTTCCTGATGGACATGCACTCACCCGACGTACCCTCAATAGGAAACAAGATCTGGTGGCCCTGGTACGATCCCACAACATTCCAGTACGGACCGGACGATGATATCTACCAGCCAATCTGCGAGGCACTGGGACACCGCTGTGAGACCGAAAACACGGGGGTCTATGTCAATGGTCACAATCCCGCCTACAACCGTATCCCCAAGGAGCAGTGCTGGGTCTACGCCAACACCGGCATCTGCGCTTTCCTGATGGAGATCTCGCTCCAGTTCTGGTGGACCGGGGCCATGGTGGACACGATCGCTGCCCGCACCGGACGCGGAAACTTCTACCTCATGGAACGGGCTCTCTCGGGCCCAGGGCTAACTGGGTGCGTCACGAACGTTGTTACAAGCCTACCCGTAGAGGCGGAGGTAAAAGTCCATCAGATCCACGCTCCTGACATTGGCCCCCGCATGACAGAGCAGTCGCATGGCAAGTACTGGCGGTTGCTGCTTCCGGGGAGCTACACAATTACCGCTTCGGCAGAGGGCTACGATTCCCAGACCCAATACGGAATCTACGTGAGCGCTTCCGGCTGGACCGAACTCAACTTCCAGCTCAACCCCGACCCCGCGTCTCTTGATGACAGCAAGATGATCACGGCACGCACGCTGTGGACGGACACGCCGCTGCGCTCAGGAAGCATGGTGCACTTCCGCCTTGAAGATGAGGCCTACGTTTCACTGGACCTGTTGGATGCTTCCGGTCGACAAGTTATGAACGTGGTGCGCGGGAGGATGGCGCCCGGACAGCGTTCTGTGGCGCTGCGCCGCAGCACCCCATCGGGCACCTACTTCCTGCGCCTGCGCGCAGACGACCGTCAAGTGGCGAACAAGATTGTGGTGGTGAATTAGACCCAACTTCTCACCGGATCTAGCCAGCTCTCTCACTGGACCTAACCCGGTCTTATCAGTGGGCCTAGCCCGCACATCTCACCAACTCCCTGCCGCGGGCGGGTGAGGAGTCCGGTCCGGGCCACCGGCATCCCTACAGCGATGCACTCAGCGCCGTTGCCAGAGTCACTCCCTTGCTGTTAAAGACATTATATGTTCCACGCGACTGGAGCCCCATATCCAACTGAATGGGGCCGATCGCTACGCCCACACTGCCGCCCAGACCGGTCCCCACTGCACCGCCCAGATCAGCCGCGCCGCGAACCACCAACCAGCTCAGCAACTGCCAGGCGGCCCCCATCGACACCAACGGGTTGCTGGAAGCCCCGTACCGGCTGTCCGTGGCTACCTCGAAATGAATTGCAGTAAGGACGCCATCACCGTGATGGGCAGCCCCCACAGAAAAGATAACCGGCAGGTTTGTTTCCACCGAATCCAGGGGGCGTGTGGCCGACTCCGTATTCACTTCATCGCAGCCATCGCTCCCTAAGCTGATGCCAGGAACCTCAAACACATCGATTCTCTCCTCGGCATCCGCTGTCCATGTGATCGAAGCCAACAAGTCACGCACGGCGACCGAGCCGGTCCAGTCGCATCCGAGGGGCCCGGCAAACCCGAGATCGAAGCCAAAGCCACGTCCGCCCTGAGCCATCATACTGCACAGTTTACCCTCTCCATAGATGAGTTCATCAGTCGTGGTGATTCCTCCGCTGGCTTCCAGCAATTCGCCAAAGAACCAACCTTCCAGGAGTTTCACGGAAGCCCCCACTGTCCATCCGGAGACCACGGCGGGAACGCGCGGAAGGAGGTTACTCAAAGGCCTGGCCATCGAAATTCGAGCCTCTGTGAAAGCGATGCCTGCACCCTCGGCACCATCCAGGCTGAATGTCTCCCCAACCGTGTTTCCGTTCAGAAGGATCTCAAGCACCTCCTTGGGCACGGCTACGACCGATGCCACGCGTGTCTCAGTCGAGAACGCCAAGCCCTCGAACGAGACGCCCGCCGCGCCGAGCCGGCCACTTGCTTCCAGGGTCACGCGTGAGGTCTCAATCTGCGATAGGATCTCCTGCTTTTGGGCTTCATCCCAGAAGGCACCATTGAGTTCGTTGTAGTCTCCGATTGAATAGCTGTTGTTGCCCAGGCCTGCCCGGAGGGAAAAGACCTCTATGCGCGTCTCGGGAAAGAGCGCAAGATTGGCAGGATTCCAGGAGGCTGCCCCGGGACCGGATGCGGCAGCAGCAAATGCCGTCTCAGGACCGGAGGCACTCACGTTGCCCCTAGCTGCGGTGGTCCAGAAACGCACGCTGCCCCTAGCTGCGGTGGTCCAGAAAAAGACCAGGAGGAAACCGAAGATCATGCCAGGCAGAACAGCCCCCGGGACCTTACAACGCCGAATCCAAGCAGTCTGCGCCGGCTCAAGAGACAGGCTTCTGCGCCCTTCTTCTGATCTCATGGAACTCCCCCCAGGTGCTTCGCGGACGCGGCGGGTTCCTCTGGATCTGTGGTCCAGCCGGCAGACCCTCAGCACGCGAAGCAGCTGTTCAGGCGCTTTCAATCCACGCGGTAGCGGAACGAAACGATCCCTCTGACTTTCACATAGTCAGTGCTCCAGATTTCCACTGGGTTCTCGCCATCACCGGTCAGCGTGATTTCCATTGCGCCGTATAGGAGTTCCTCTGCGAATACGGCAATGTCCTCCTGCTCGGTCACCTGCATCACGATCTCGTCATATACGGAGGCCGTCACTCTACCAGTCTCGGTGTCCACCTCCGCCGGTTGAACCGCGTCGGCCTCCAGAACCAGGTCGTCGTTTACAAAGAGCGCACCCTCGGTCTTGGCAAAGTGAAGCTTGACTTCAACGCCGGTTGGGAAGTGATTCTCAACGTCTGCCGCAACGAAGACCTCAACCAGATTGTCTGCGATCTGTTCTCGGAGTTCTTCGTCTGACTCGATCTCGAAGGGCTCTCCCTCCAGTTGCGCCGTTTCGAGCAGCAACCTCATTGGCGCTTGGAGGGTGAAACATCCTTCCAGGGAATCCCCCGCTCGGATCTCACTCACTGTGAAACCATCGCCCACTTGTACAGATCCCGATACAGTCACCGTCTCGGGACGCAGATTGAGCAGATCAAGGAGATTCGAATTGCTCTCATCCAAGAACACCCATGTGGATTCCGGTTGATCGTGCGACCCGGCCGCGATTGTGGTTGAGAATGGAACGTGGACGGCTGCACCATCCACCTCTCCCCAGAGTTCGAGGTCCGCCGCGATGCTCACGTTTGCATTGTTGCACACGACAACCGCCATCTCGGCGATTAGGAACTGCGCCTCTTCGGTCCCCTCGGGGAATTCGATCGCTGCCGCAACAGGTGTGATTTCGCCGTCCACATGATCGAGAATGCCACGCATGGAATCGAAGCGGATCTCTGTGGCCTGTAGGGTTGCCACAACTGCCAGTCCCAACTCCACCGCCTCAGGATCACCGGTTGCCTGGGTTGCCATTCCCAGGCTCCAGACCAGGGAATCCGCCGCTCCGATCTCCATCACTGCGTTGCACAGATCGACGGTCAGTACGGCAGACCCACGAGCCGGAACGGTTATCTCCTCGTAGAGAGGGACTCCTTCCCTGGTGATCTGGGACGCATGCAGAAACACCCGGGCATCAACAGGTAGTTCGCTCGCTAGACTCCAGCTCAACACACCGTCGGCCACGACCGCATGCTCAATGGAGATGTCCTCTGACATCTCCAGCGGGAATTCGATCTCACAGGAGAGCGCAGGCAACAGGCCCGTCAGAGTACTGATCTCAACCCCTTGGAACGACACCGTCGCATTGAGAGACCCGCCTGATGCGATGTCCACCAACTTGCCATCACTTCCAGAGGACCAGCCGGTCACATGCAGTATGAAGTGGTTGCCAAGGGGCTGCCCTGGCAAGTCGTGGGATGTGAAGCGTTTCCCTCCAGGCTGGATCTCACCCTCGATCGTCCAGGTCGCCACGGATCGCGCGACGCCAGCAGAATCGTCCTGCACCTCGATCAGGAGAGCGTGTTCACCTTCACCGCCCACGGGGATCGACAGGTTGTTGACAAGCATTAGATGGAGTGCGCCAGACAAAAAGGTAACTTCCGCATAGTCGTTGAAGGTCCCCAGGTCCACCACAACGGGCTCCAAGGAAGTGGGCGGAATCGGCACCTCACCGCTCGCCTCAGGTAGCAGGTCGGACAAGTGCATTGAAACCGGCGCGATCGCGGGTGCGTCAAAGTCGATCTGGTCCAGCCCCGCGCTGTAGGTATCGGCCTCAACGTTCAGTTTGAGGTGCTCCTCCATCAGCACGGGCTCGAACTCCTCCGAAACCCGGATCGTCAGTGGACCGGGCTCCTCCACATTCCCTTCCACGGCCTCCAGTTTGTCGGCCATGTCCTGCCCTGTATAAGTCTCCTCGCTCATGGGCACGTAAAGTGTGGTCTCAAACTGTGGCTTTTGGGGAACCTCGAGCTCGCAGCCAGCTGTGGCGAGCAGGAGCACAAAGACCATGCTCCACAGGCATGCACCTACACGGACCCGATGCCCTCGGAGGCAATTTTCTCTCCGTCCCATGGTTGGCCTCCCCATCGGACGCGCCCCGGGATGCTGATGACGCGGCCCTGCGGGTGGGAAGGCGCACGGAATGTGCCAGGCGGATTCCCTGGCTCAGGACTGGCGCAAATGCACATGCTCAGAGGGACATAAAGCCCTGCTGGCCCTTCAACTTCCCAAACGAGCCACGCAAGCCGCACGATTCGCCCCCTGTCCGTTGCGTCTTGCACGCGGGGATCACTGCGGAGGCCCGACACACAACGCAGGGGCTGGGGCAAGGGTGGAATTCCACGACTTAATGTATGGACAGGAGGCCAAGGCTGGATTCAGCCACCCAGATCCAGGAGCCCCCTCTCAACGGCCCGAGTTCAGTAGCAGCAACCGGGGCTTTCGGACAACCGTCGTTCTGGGATAGGATTCCCAGACCATGAGAACTGAGCCCGAGAGAGGGAGTCTAGCGCCCGTGCCTTACGTGGCGGCTCTCGACCAGGTCCGGAGCACCTTGAGCCCGATCGGAATAGAACGCATCCCAATCGAGCGGGCGGTAGACCGCATCGCCGCACGTGATCTCGTCGCTCCGTCTCAGATCCCCTCCCATCCGCTCTCGACGCGGGGCGGGTTCGCTCTAAGAGCAGCCGATACCCAGGCGGGTAGTCTACGCAGGCCCCAGCAGATGCAGGTGATCGGCACGTCTTTCCCGGACACGCCACCCTCTTCCTTGCCCTCGCTCACACCTGGATCGGTAGTGGCCGTTTCCGGCGGCGCCCCACTACCGCCGGGGGCAGATGCCGTTGTGCCCACAGAGATGGTGGATGTAAGAGAGGACCGGGTTCTGATTGCAGTGCCCGTGCGCGCGGGTTCCTGCGTGCTCTTCCCAGGTGACGAAGTGCGCGACGGCACGCCGCTCGTGTCCGAGGGCAGATACCTGGGTCCATCGCAGCTTGGCCTACTGGCCGCAACAGGCCTCTCGCACATCGAGGTCTACAAGACACCGCGTGTGGCGCTCATCTCACCGGCAACCGAGGCATTCGAGGAGACAGAGAGCTTCGAACCCGGGGACGAAACGCTCCGGAGCGACCGACATGGCAGGCACATGCCCGCAAGCAACGCCGTCACGCTGGGCGCGTGGTGCAGTCGCTTCGGCCTGAGTGTGAAAAGGTGGAATGTCTGTCGTGATGGGAAATCGCTTATCTCTTCGCTCGGCGAGGCCTCGGATGAATGCGACGCTATCATCACAAGTGGAAATGCCGGCCCAGGAACCCTTGACTCGCTCCACGAGACCTTGGGCCAGCTGGATGGTGAACTCCTCTTCGATGGAATACTTCTGCGGCCGGGCCGAGCCACTAGTTTGGGCTTGATCCAAGGCAAACCGATCTTCCTGCTTCCGGGTACGCCCACCGCCAATGAAACCGCTTTTCTGCTTCTCGCTCTCCCTGGCTTGCTGGCCCTCTCCGGCACGATCGAGCCGCCCTTCCCCGTAGCCCCAGTGCGCTTCGGCAAGGATGTGCGCCGCTCCCCCGAGCAGATGAGGTGGACGCAAGCAGTACGGGTGCGGTTTGAGCAGGGCGCCTTCTTTCTTCAGGCGATGCCTTTGCCAGGGCGGGCGGTTCGAGAGAAGCAGGGCCGGCTTGCGGCCCTCGCGTCAGCCGACGGCATATTGATCCTGGGAGAAGATCAGGAAGGGCCCCGCATGGGAGATATCATGAGCGTGATCCTGCTGGAATCATCCTGGGCCTGAGGAAACACGGCGGCAAGCGGGAACCTTCTCACCAACGCCGACCAGAGCGAGGAGTCAAGCAAGCGGGCCTCTTCTGGCGCCCGCCGACCAGAGCGAGGAGTCAAGTAGGCGGGCCTCTTCTGGCCCGCCAAGCGGGGAGATGAATCAAGTGGCTGAGCGCCAGGACAGGCAGACCTCCTCCTTGGGAACGCGCCGACTGCGCAGCCAGACCGTGATATTTTCCTTGATCGTGTTGGCGGCGTGGGCCGCTCGCACGCTCTTTCTCCTTCGCCAGCAGGACCATCAGCAGCTCGTCGCAACGCTCTTGCGCGGCGACGCGCCTGCATTCCTCCATTTCGCGGCCTCTATGATCAGGGGTACGCCGCACGATTCCGGAATCCCGTTCCATCCACCCGGCTTTCCCTTCTTCTTGAGCGCTCTGCTCCGCCTGTTCGGCTTCCAGCCCGGACCCGCGCCCCCCCCCGCTTTCGCGCTCAGAATGACAATGGCGTTGACGGGCGCACTCACCTGCGGGCTCCTCTACGTACTCTTGAAGCGCCTCTTCGGTCGGGGTGTAGCCCTCGCGTCCCTGCCGCTGTCTCTCTTCTCATTTGGCCACTACGTTCAGTCCACCTCCGTTTGCTCCGAGAGCTTCTACCTGCTGCTTGTCGTAGCCGTGACGCTGGGGCTCGTGGGTCTCACCCAAGGGTGGGAGCGTGCTTCCGCCAGCCCCGCTCCACATCCCGACTCGGGCAAGAACCCGCGAGCCAGCTTGCGGACGAGCCGCAAGCCGAGCGCCGCGCCGGGTCGCATACTAGGCCCCAAGCGGATCGCCCTGGCCGCCAGCCTGGGGCTGCTCGCTGGATGGGCAGCCCTCACCCGTGCTGAGTTCATCCTGACAGCTATCCTTATGATGGCTGTGCTGATTCGCGTGGGCGGACGCAAGCAACTCCGGCCGGCGGCGGCCTTTCTGCTAGTCTTTCTGCTCACGATGATTCCGTGGACCGTCCGCTGCCACCAGAGTATTGGGGCAGTCAACCGGGCCAACGCCGCACGCCTACCACGCCCACTTCCCCGGCTGGTGCTCGTGACCGGATACGGACCGCTGAACTTCGCCACGGCTAACAACGATTTTGCTACCGGGGCCTTTGACACGCGCCTTATCGACCGCCTCGTGCCCAACCGCGAGGGCAACTACCTTGATCTGGCGGATCCAAACATCAACCACCTCTACATCGACGGCTACCGGATCGGCCTCTCATGGATGCGCGATCACCCCATGCAGGCTCTGGCCCTGAGCGCCAGGAAAATCTATCTGGCCTCTCATGCACTTGCCCTGGGCTACCTACAGGATGACCTGCCGGCCGGGCTCTCCGGCGAGCGAAGACCGGTGGACCAGTTTGTCCCGGGATCACGCTGGTTCATCTGGGTGCATCTTGCACTCCTGACACTTGGTTTCTGGCGACTCGCCAGGGGGCGGGCCAGCCCAGTGCGTAAGCGGACACGGAGCGCAGCGGCAAGTGGCACAGGGTCGCAAGCCTGGCTCTTCATGCTTCCCCACGCGATCACCACGCTGCTGGTCATTGTGGGTTTCTTCGGATACGTGCGCCTTGGCCTTCTGCTGGCGCCGGTCCTCTGGGCCATGGAAGGGGCGGGACTTCTCGCCCTGGCAGAGGTCGTTCCATGGCCTACATCTTGGCGCAGACACCCCGGAAGGATTATTGCCGCGGGGATTGTGGGGATTCTGCTTCTGGAAGCAGCAGCTACGGCATCTGGCCCGCGTTCTTACGTATCCAGCGGACCCATGATCCCCGGAACCGGAAGGATCAACCCGGATGAGTTGGTCCAGATCAGGGCACGCCGCTAGAGCATGCAACGCTCGCCTCTGCTCCACTATGCAGACTATATGGCTCCCTCATCCAGGGTTCCCACTTAAGATAAAGGCGGCACTGCACGATCCTTTTTCACAGCATGAAGACCGGGTCCAAATCCTCAGCAGCCTCCGCACTCGCACACGAGTGGCGGAAGCTCATTGTCCCCATCCTCGCTATTGGAGGATCGGTTTACCTGACGGCAGGCCTGCTCGATGGCCATGCCCTTTCCGCCGCAATGATCGCCCTGTGCGGCTTAGCTGCAGCTCTCGCCTACTGGCGCGGGCACGCGCGGGCAAGACAGGACGAACAAGACCGTCACAGGGAAGCAGATGCACGGGCAGCAGAAAGGATCGCACAGCTCGGTGGCATGCTGGGGGCGATACGCAAGATCCACAAGATCATCGCCCACACGACCGAGAGTGACGCCCTGATCCGGCGAGTATGCGACGCCCTGGTCAAGACCCGAGGCTATCACCATGCGTGGATCGTCCTTCTGGATGACACCGGAAAGGCAGTGATAGCAGCCGAATCCGGTCTGTCTTCCCACTTCCCCCGTCTGCTCAAGGACTTGAAGCGCGGGACGCTCCCGGACTGCGCACAGAAGGCCCTGAAGCAGTCTGCTGTCGTGCTGACACTGGATCCCGGCACCTCCTGCGCATCGTGCCAGCTGGCAAACGCCTACAGAGGAGGAACTGGAATCACAGTCCGCCTGAGATACGCGGGGAAGACACGTGGACTCATCGGGGCGTCTCTTCCACAATGTCGCCACGGTGACCGGGAAGAGGAGTCGCTTCTAAAGGAGTTGGCGGGAGGTATTGCCCACGCCATTCATGCTCTAGAAATGGAGAGGCAATACCGCGCCTCTGCAAAGGCCAAGGAGCGCAGCGAACTCGACCACAGATCCTTCTTTGAGAAGATGCCGGCGGGAGCGGCCCATCACAAGATCGTGCCAGACAAACGCGGCCGGCCGGTTGACTACGAGTTCGTTCAGGTCAATGCGGCCTTCGAGAAGCTCACGGGTTTGAAGCGCAAGGATATTCTCGGCAAGCGGGCCAGCCAGGTCGTTCCCGGATTGAAGGAGTTGAATACGGATCTCGTCGCCGTCTTCGGCGCCGTTGCACTGGGGGGCAAGCCAACCACACTCGAGCTGTACTTTAACGCTTCACGCAAGTGGTGCTCCATCACGGTCTACAGTCCGCGACCGAAACAGTTCGTGACGATCATCCACGATATCACCCATCAAAGAAATGGCGCAGACAGTTCTGAAGGCGCCAAGGATACCACGCTGAGTCTGCTCGGGGAGCTGCCGTTCCCTTGCCCTACACACGAGTCGGCCCTCGACGGGGTGCACACGCTTATCGTTGCCAAGCTTTCTGAGAAGCGCAGCTTGCTCGCCAAGAAGCTCGATGGCTGGGGCATGCGTGTTGACACCCGCTCGCTGGACGGAGAGCTACCAACGGTCTTGCGCAAGGCAGCCGCGAGGAAGTCCCCTTACCAAATCGTCATCTTCGACTGCAGCTTCGGAGGCATCGGTGCTGAGAGGATGGGCCACATCGTTAAAGGGGACCCCTCGCTGGAGGAACTGGTTTTGATTGCGCTCGCACCGACTGGATTGAAGGGGGATGCACACAGATTCACCGAAGCAGGGTTCTCGGCTTATCTCGCTGGTCCCCTCGATCAAGCAGAACTTTTTGAAGCGCTGACGACAGTCTGGGGTGCGCTAACCAGGCAAGAGCCGATCCATCTGGTCACGCGCCAGACGCTGGCTTCGCGCATGGCGGCGAGGAAGACCCAACCTGCCGAACCAGCCGCCACCGCAAACGAGCCGGAAGAGCAGGCCCGCGCGGCCTTAGGGCCCGCGCGGGCCCTAAGGTCATCCAGTCTAGCGCTACCGTGGATAGGAAGCAAATAGCCTGCCCCACGGGGATTCCCTTTGCCATCGGTCAACGTTCTTCTTCCCGATCATCGGATACCAGATGTGATCGTGGTACATCTCGGAACCGAAGATAAAGATGTTGACGATTGGTGTGTGAAAGAAGAGATTCTGAATGCGTTTGAGCGGCGTGTCAAACCAAAGCATCCGGCCCACACCAGTCGCTAGGTTCACGCCCACGTCGAAATTCCATCTCTCGTCCGCAGCATCCGTGTCCCCGACAACCTCGATGTCCCTTGGATCTCCCACCCCAAGACCACGCTCGGCAGCCAGCGCGATGCACGGCAGTTTTGACCAGTCCATTCCCATGATTGTTGCCGCGATCGCATCGATCGCAACCTGATCTTCGGATGCCAGGATTACATGCTTGTCATGTGGCTTGACGGTGCGCGGCCCGGGTCCCGCCCCAGCGGTTGTGCCGTCCATGACCGCGAACATCCCGGGATGGATCTCCTTGCCAATGGTGAGGAGATCCACAAGCGTTTCGTGAATCCACGTGTGTGTATAGTGCCGCTTATAATTCAGTAGCCCACCGAATGCGTTCTTCATGGCACCCGTGTACTGCGTGTAAGAGTGCGTTTTGACCGTCGGCAGTTGGACGATGTTCTTTCCCACGAAATAGTCGGGGATCCTGATATCGTCCCCGAACAGCTTTGGCAAGGCCAGCAGTGGTTTCTTGGGCTTGAAAGGAATCCACTTCATGTGCTCATCCTTGAAGTTGAAGAGCACAGGGATACCGAAACGCTTATAGATCGGGGTGTACTTGAGTTCCTCCTCGCCTTTCTCTGGAATCGTCACGACGGTATGATTGTGAACGGCAACCAGGTCCCGGAAACCGGCGTCGTGGAGAGCGAGGATCGTTCCCTCCAACTGCCATGGCGTTGTGTTCACACCAGGGTACACGAAATGCCACGTGATATTGTCCTTGAGAATCGTGGGCACTGAAGCATCCAGTGCCTGCCGGATACCGGCCAGCTCGCAGAGCCGGCGATAGTCCTCTACCACGGTGTCGGGTCGGGTCCGCAGAATCGCAACCTTTGCCTTGGCCATCTCTCCCTCCTTCTCCGTCATGCCATTGTGTGTCGAGGACGAGGCCGCAACAAGATCGAATGTCCGAAACCTAGAACCCTAGCCCCTGCCTTTTGCGCCTGCGGACCTCGGTCCCCGGAACTCGATAGGAATATGCCAGACGGTGATCTCATCTTACCATAAATTCGTGATGGAGGCCGATGAATGCGGCGATGGCTGCATCGAGATTCCGGGTTTCGACACCGCATTTTCTGCTTGTGACCCGAACAGCGCGCAGACTAGACTCTTTCCTGATTTGCGTGTGTCACATCCTCACATGACGTGCGCAGGGCCAGTATGTCACTGAACGAATCCAGCGCAGCCCGCACCTGGCGGCGGCGCTAAGCAAGTAGGGAGATGGCACAGTGCTAGGCAGGGTTCACCTTCGATCCATCCCGCTGACTCCTTCCCCTTGGCCAATTCTTCCCATATCGCGATCTGGAGTTGCTATTGCCCTTGTGTTAGCTGCAGCGCTGGGAACAGGCATGGCAATCTGTGCCAGTGCCCAGGACCAGCCAGCAGCACAGCGGGGCAGCTTGGGCTTCAAGGCCCTGCTGCCGCCGCCAAGTGCGTTGACCGCAACGGACAACCCGAACGATTCGGGTCACGGGATCTTGCTTACCTGGGAACCATCACCCCACTTCGACCGAGTGCTCACCTATGAGATCTTCCGCCTACCCTGGAGCCCCCCATCCGAAGGCCCCCCGCTGACCGCCGATGTCCCTGAGTCGTGCTGGATCCAGGTAGGGCAAGTGCCGGGCACTGAAACCGATTATGTGGATGCCGACGACGAGCCAACCTTGGGACAGCGGGTCAATCCTAATTTCGTCCCCAGGAACGGAGAGCTGCTCTACCGTGTCCGCGCGCTTGCCAACGATGGAAGCTATTCCGCATTCACGCCTGTTGCCGTCGGGGTTGCACGAGGCGATTGGTTCCACACTCAGCGCGTCAATGTACTGTTCATCACGCTTCTCCTGGGCGGCCTGATGGTCTACTTCATCCGCAGCGCCCAGCGGGGTGGGAAGCTCTTCATTCGACCCATCCCCGGCCTGAGCCGCATTGATGAAGCTATCGGCCGCGCTACGGAGATGGGGCGTCCGATCCTCTTTGTCCTCGGAACCGGAACTGGCGGAGATATCGCGACATTGGCCGGCTACACCATCCTAGCGCGTGTGGCGCGGAAAACGGCCGAGTACCAGACTCCGCTGCTTGTCCCCGTGTATGACCCGGTGATGCTGGTCATGGCCCAAGAGACTGTTAAAGAAGCGTACATGGCAGCAGGGCGCCCGGATGTCTATCAGCCGCAGAATGTCTTCTATGTATCGGCCATGCAGTTCCCCTACGTTGCCGCAGTCAACGGGATCATGATCCGCGAGAAAACGGCCACCAACTTTTACATGGGCGTTTTCCATGCCGAGTCTCTTCTCTTGGCAGAGGCCGGATCTTCAACCGGCGCGATTCAGATGTCGGGAACTGATCAAGTAGCTCAAATCCCCTTCTTCGTCGCAGCCACTGATTATACGCTGATCGGCGAGGAGTTGTATGCGGCATCTGCGTATCTATCCCAAGACCCCAAGCTTGTTGGCCCGCTCAAGGCACAGGACATGGTCAAGGCAGCCATCCTGATTTTGGCGACTCTGGGCCTTCTGGAGGCAACCATCCTTAGAACGGGATGGATCTCTAGCCTGATCGCACCATACTAGATGCAGCACAGACCAGATCCGTACTGGCGTGCAGTAGGGCAACTGGCAATAAAAAATAGAAACAAGGCAGGAACGAGAAGACCCAAAACAGGAAGCACTTGATGAAACTCCAAATCCCGCTCATTCTGGTTTTCCTCTGCGGATTCACCATGATCGCTCAGTTCATGATACCCCATGAATTCTCAGAGGATCTCTTCCAGTATGCGAACGATTTCGTCATCGTGATTGGCATTCTGGCCCTTCCAATCGGGATCTACAGCCTCATGAGTTCCACAGTCCGCAAAGCTCGCCGGAACCCCAATGAACGCCTGTTCTCAATAGTCACGATCTTCGGCTTTGTCATTATGATCATCGCGGGACTGAAGGCAGATTGGTTCTATTCCCCAACGTCACTCAGCTCCCGCTTCTTCGACTACATCCTAATCCCGGCGCAAGCTACGCTCTTCTCGCTGCTCGCCTTCTACATCGCCAGTGCGGCCTACAGGGCATTCAGGGCAAGGACCGCACTTGCTGCGGTCCTGCTCATTACGGCGTTTGTAATCATGCTGCGGCTGATCCCACTACCGGAGCCGGTTTCCACATGGAACAACACTTTTGTTCGTTGGATCTTGGAAGTCCCCAACATGGCTGCCAAGCGAGCCATCTTGATCGGTGTCGCATTGGGCGGCATCACTTACAGTATGAAGATTCTGCTCGGCATCGAGCGTTCATACATGGGAGGAGACTAAGCACATGGCTTGGTACGATCGGCTTCTGGCCCTCGACCGGCGCTGGATCTATGTGATTCTTGCCATTGCGGTCATCATCCCCGCCATCTTCGAGATGCACGTTTCTGTCTCCACCTCTACCGAGGTCAAAGCCGTTCACTCCTTTGTGGGCGAAATCCGTGATGGCAAGCTGTTGTTCCTGGCCTTCGACTACGATCCTTCAACCATGGCCGAGCTGCACCCGATGACGGAAGCCATCATGCACCAGGTGTTCAAGCAGGACGGACGGCTGATCATGAGTTCTCTCTCTCAGTTCGGGCCGCCCATGGCCAACCAACTGATCACCCGAATTGCGGGCGAATACGGCAAGGAATCGGGCAAGGACTTTGTCTTCCTCGGCTACAAGCCCTACCCCGCCATCACCATTTTGGCAATGGGGACCGATTTCCGCGTGCCTTTTCCGCTGGACTACTACAACGTGCCACTCGATGAGTCTCCCATGATGGAGGGCGTTCACAACTTCGACGACGTCGAAGGGGTGGTCTCCATGTGCGGTGGCAACGCGGCCGATATGTGGATCACCTACGGCAATGCCAAGTATGGTGTGCCGTTGGCACTGGGCGTGACCGGCGTCATGGCCTCTGACTACTATCCCTATCTGCAATCCAAACAGCTCTTCGGCCTGATCCCCGGAATCAAGGGCGCCGCCGAGTACGAGCAATTGTCAGACATCAAGGATGGCGAAGGTCTGCGCGGTATTCCGTATCAGACGACCTCTCATGCGGTCGTCCTGATCTTCATCGTGGTCACGAACATTGCGTTCTTTGCCAAGCGGTCAGCTGCGCACAGAATTTGAGGTGCGCGTGCGTAGTGGTCTTTTAGCGCTTGTACGCTATCAGTTAGTCGTTGGCGGGAGAGTGGACGAATTGAGGCCATCGCAAGACGCCCGGCATAATGGACAGGCAGGACTGGAACAGAGAAACAGAGAAGGGGTAAGCTACAATGCCTGAAGTGAACGGAACGGAGCTTCTTTGGCAGAGCCTGGCCGCATTGGTCACCCTGGCGATCTTCTCCTTCCTCTACAGAGACAATGTCATCTACAAGTTCACTGAACGACTCTGGGTGGGCGTGACCACAGGCTATTGGACAATGCTCCTCTATCATACAAGCTTCACAGACAAGGTTATCGAGCCGATCTTCTACAACTTCAGCACCCAGTGGTTCTACATCTTCCCCTCGATCCTCGGAATTCTCATGTGGTTTCGAATGTCAAAGAACTATGGTTTTGTCGCGCGCTATGCGCTGGCCTTCTACATTGGAATTTCCACTGGCGTTTTCATCCCGTTGGCAATCAAGACGGCCATTCTGTTTCAGATACAGGGAACCATCCGAGCAATCGAGCCCTCCTTCAGTGGTGTCATGTTTGCCGTCGCCTTCATTGGCATCCTCTGCTCACTGAGCTACTTCTTCTTCTCCAAGGAGCAC
>JAGMDA010000129.1 GCA_023128935.1 Candidatus Eiseniibacteriota bacterium
ACTGCCATCAGAGCGCCAAAGCCGCCGTTGAACTTGAAAGCATCTGCCGAGAAGTCGTACCCCGCGCGAACAACAAAATGATCTTCTAAGATGGCCTCCCCTGCGAGGCGAATGGCCTCCTGATTGTCTGCCAGGTGTCCCATGTCAATCGACATCAAGGTCCGGATATGCTCGCTCTGCACGGGATCGATGCTGAAGCCGAAGCGGAACAGGGTGGGGGGGGAGAAACTGCCATAGCGCATCTCCGAACCCGTGCGCCGGCTGGTGTATTGACCGGCAGGCCGTAGATCGGGCCCAAAATTGTTGATGGCAATGCCGATGCGCGCATCGCGATAGCCGACATAGTAGATCGCCCCGGCGTCCAGCATCACCGGCATCAGGCTGGTGCCTCCTATCTCCGTGGCCAGGTTCTCAGAAAACAGCTTCACAGAAGCCCCGCAGCTGAGCTTGTCGGTGAGAGGTCGCGAAAACCCAACGGCTAGGGCCCAGGCGGAATAGGAGAAGCTCCGCCCAGTGCCAAGCGGGTGGTACTCGTCGGTCTCATCCATCTCCGCAAAAACGCCTGAGATCGCAAGTCCCAGTGAGCCTCCGAGCCGACGGATGGGAAGAGCGATGGCCGTGGCGCCCATGGGAATATCGGCCACGTAGCGAATGCCGGAAAGCAGAGCTGCGCGGTCGTGTTCGAGGCCCAATCCTGCCGGGTTGACGAACATTGCTGCCGGCCCGGAGATGCTTGATGTAGTCGCTCCAGCCATGGCGCTGGAGCGGGCATCGATGGGAACCTTTAGAAAGACTCCAGAGGATGTGCCCACACGCTGACTGCCCAGTTCAGATCCGGCTTCAGCGGGTGGGATGCTCAGGGACAGCAGCACAGCAGCCGCGCAGGCGGCCGTGAGTTTCGCGGACGACCCTCTCAGTGAGCTACCATGCATAGCTCAGTCCAATCCGAATCGTTCGCGGGGGGCCCTCGTAGGCGGGGTTACTGTATTTGTACACGTTGGAGATGATGAATCTGCGGATCTCCTCGGCCTTTTCCTTGCTGGGGTCCTTGCCGGTTTCGTCACAGTAGATGGCGACGAGTTCGTCATCAGGAAGATCGAGATTGGCCGGGTTTTCCGTAACGCTCGTAAGTTCCCCCTTGCCCAACTGGTAGGGTTCTCCGGTAACGTGGTCAAAGTCCCGTACGTTCCGGTAATCGAAGATGTTGTAGATTTTCAGTGCTGCTTCGAGCCTGCGGCCTGCAATGCGGAATCCCTTGCGCAGTATAAAATCGCAGGTCATGTCCACCGGCCCGTTTTCCGACAGTTTGTCGCCTGTGTCCTCGCCGAACTCGTTGATCGGCGTGTAGGGCCGACCGGACCGAATCATATAGTATAGATCTGCTGTGAAATCGCCTGGCAACCCAAGACCCAGCCAGATAGGCGGATCCTCGCGTTGCTTGACCTTCAGCGACAAGCGCGCAGTCAGCTTGTGGGGGCGATTCCACCAGAGATACTCCTCTCCCAGATCGGTTTCGCGGGAATCACCACCCGATTCCTGGATCAGCTTGCTCTTATTGGGATCCGAACTCTTGCCCTTGGCAACGGAGTATGTATACGAAAACGAGCTCGACCAGAATCCCTGGCGCCTGCGGCGGAAGCTGAACTCTATGCCGCGCGAGCGGGCATAATCCATATTCCAATACATGTAGAAGTTGCTGCGTCGCGTGGCCCGCTCGTCGAGCGTGATGCGCATGCCCGTGGGGTAATCGTACATGTCTTTCCAGAAGACAGTGGCCTTGGCTGCTGCCACGTCGCTGAACTGGTAACCAGTGCCCAGTTCATACTGGACCGAGATCTTGGCATTCAGAGCGGGGTTCCCCAGCTGAGGGTACTCCTCGCCGGATTGGGAGTTGGTCTTGGCATAGACATAATAGTATGGAGGGCGCTGGCTGTAATGGCCGTAGCTGAAGAAGAGGTGCGCGCGCTCATTGATGGGAAACGATACTCCGATGCGTGGGCTGACGTGGCTCTTGTATCGTCTGCCAAACAGCTCGCGGGTTCCCTCATAGTACTGCCGGCGGAGTCCCGGAGTCATGTGGGGCTGGGTGCCGGCTTCCATGGCGCGCTCCACCTGCTTGCCGGGAAACCAGTAGTCGCATACGAATCCGAGGTTCGTGGCGAGCCCCTCATAGGAGAAGAGGTCCTGCGCGTAGAGGTTTCCCGCGTTGGGCGTGACGTGGAAGAGATCGAATTCGGTTCCAAGTCGACGTTCCTCGTCTGGCGGGACGTAGTTGGGCGATTCAGGGTCAGGATCGCCAACATTGATGGAACGTGTATCCATCCTGAAATACTGAACGTCATGATATTCAGCCGATAGTCCCCAGGAGAAAGCATGCCGTCCGGCTTGGTATTGCCAGTCATTGCGCGCGCCCCAGACGATAACATGTTGGTCCTGCCATCGAGATGCATCCCCAACATCGACGAAGTAGGGCGTGTCATCCTCCGGCAGCAAATCACTGTCCTTGGACTCATAGTCATAGTCGAGCCAGTTCTTCCCGGCGACGTCACTGTGCCTGCCCATGTAACAGCGCCAGATCTGTAGGCTGGTGCGGGTGTTGAGTCCGAGGGTGCGGTTCCAGATCAGGCTGAGGATGTTGGTGTCCTTGGAGATGGTGTAGTGATGGTCCATCCGCTGAGCCCATGCCCAGGGGAAACGGTTGACATTGCGGTCGATGTCGCCGATGTCCGGAGATCCCCAGTCCTGCATGAAGGTGAGCGTCTTGGTCCAGGAGAATGCCAACTTGTTGTCCGCATTGATCTTCCATGCGGTCTTATAAATGGCTCGCCAGCTGTTGGAGGCGCGGGGGCAGAAGAAATGCCCGTAGGTGAATGTCGTGCCCAGGAACCGGTCTTCGATTGAGGGGCGGAGCTTATTGTTGCCATGGAGATCGCGTATCCCCGGTAGATAGCCATCAGAGAAATCCGTCGAGAGGCTGGCGAAGAAAGTAACTGATGGATGGTCGTTGCCAAGGAGTCTCAGCAGGCCAGCCAGTGGGATGTTCGGACCACCCAGCTCTCCATAGATATGGTGCAGATTCTTTGTGTCAGTCAATGCATCGGTGTCGTAACTGAGTGCCCCCCGCCAGTGACGCGTACCTTCCTTGAGGCGCGTGTCAATGACGCCGGACATCGCCTGGCTGAAGCGGGCCTCGAACCCCCCGGTGACGACGTTGACTTCCTGGGCCGCCCGGGCGGAAACCTCATTGCCCGAAGATTGCCCGGAAAGCAGGTCCTTGACCTTGACTCCGTCGACGATAAAGAGGCTTTCGTCCGACCGGCCGCCACGGAAATGCAGCTGATCACCATCCTTGATCACACCCGGCTGCTGGGCAACGACCTCATCAATCGTGGGAGTCTGAGTGACCATTTCTTCGAGATCACTGGCATGCAGGGTGTGGGCTGTGGAGGTCTTGGTCACGTCGATCATCGGCCGCTCGGCGGTGACGGTGATCGGATCGATCTGCCCCACGATCGTCTCCTCCAGGTGGAAGGTGAGGTGGATGGTTTCTCCGGGGAGCAACTCGACGGCCTCTTCGATCAGTTTATAACCCAGGAAGCTCACCACAACTGTCTGGGACCCAGGCGGTATCCTGCCGATGAAGAAGGTTCCATCGCTCTGCGAAGCGGCTCCCATGCGCGTGCCGGCGATGCCGATGTTGGCGGACACCAGGGGCTTCCCAGAGGCCGCTGCCAGAACGAGGCCTGCCACGCAGGCGGGGGAGACCGTTTGAGCATCGGCTCCTGGGGTCTGCCCGGCAGTGGGAAGCGTGGAGGGATGTGCTTTGTCTTGGTCCTGGGCGAGTGCTCCGCAGCTCCACAGTAAAAGCGCGGTCATCAGCAACCAGCAGGTCAGAGCGGTGGCAGTGTAATGCCTAGCCGGCCCACACGGTCCCGTGCCGCCGGATGCAGGTCGCGACGCCGCGCTCGCCGCGCGCCGGCAGACTCCATGGTTGCGGTTTGTCATCCTCTTGCCTGACAAGGGAAAGAAAGCCCCAGGACCATGCTCCGGGCGACTCTAGCAACGCTGCAAGGGGTCGGTCAAGACGGCGAATGAGGCAGCGGTCTCACCTATAGGAGGATCAAGGCCGGCCCCGCGCTGGTCCCGATGCGGTTGGCGCCGGCGCGGATCATGCGCAGCGCCGTTTCACGGTCGCGGATGCCGCCGGCTGCCTTGACACCGCAATTGGGCCCGACAGCCTCCCGCATGAGCTGCACATCGCTTTCCGTAGCCCCGCCCGATGAGAATCCGGTGGAGGTCTTGACGAAGGCTGCACCGCAATCGGCTGCAATCCGGCAGGCTTGGCGCTTCTCCTGATCCGACAACAGGCAGGTTTCAATGATGACCTTGACCAA
>JAGMDA010000013.1 GCA_023128935.1 Candidatus Eiseniibacteriota bacterium
AACCCGAGGGGAAGGAACTACTGGACTACGTCCCAAAGGAACAACCGGAGAGCTATCATATTAGAGGTGGGCTGTACAGATGACAGGTCCAGGAGTCACTTCCGTCACAGAGCAAGCGCGCGGCCTGAGCGACATCTACGCAGGCGCGTTCCTGCTCTTGGTGCTCCACGGGGATAAGACCTTCGTCATCCAATGCCGCAGGGTCAAGATATCCGGCCGAACGATACCTGTCGCACTGCGTGGAAGCTAGTGTCACGCTGCCGTTCGTCGGCTTGGCCGATTGACGGACCATCTACTGAATAGAAACCGGGGAAGCTTCCTGGTGGGAAGCTTCCCCGATCCGTTGGTTGCACACTGTGCTGCGTGTGCGCGTTTCCCCGCAATCCTCTCGCTACTGGAGCCGGATCATGCGGGTCACAACCGATGCCTCACCAGATTGCGCGCGGCAGTAGTAGGTGCCGGCGGGGACCGGTTGGCCTTGCTCATCCTTGCCGATCCAGGAGAAGGCGTGCATCCCGGAGTCGATTGCACCTTCGTGCAGGGTCCGGATCATCCGGCCGCTGGCATCGAAGATCGTAAGGCTCGCCTCAGAAACATCAGCCGGAATGGTCAGTCGCAGGCTGGTCATTGAGACGAATGGGTTCGGACGAGACGAGACCGTCAAGCTGAGTCTCGAAGGCCGCACGGGTTCAATGTCCTGGGCACCCTGGTTGGTCGCGATGACCCGGACATCGTCGATGTTCCAACCGCCGTACTCCCAGGCCGCGTCGCTCTCCATGTCAAACCGGATCTGGACATTGGCGTTGTCATCGGCGTACTCGGAGATGTCAATGTTGATCGGCACCCAAGTCTTGTCCCTGTGGTGGCCATCGTATTCATTTCTCCAGACCTCATTGCCGTCGACGAGAACACTGGCGACATCCCAGCGCGATTCCTCGGAAGTGAGCCAGCGGCAGAACTGCAAATGCACGCCGGTCTGTCCAGAGCAATCGACTCCCGGCGATTCCAGATAGCTGTGAGCATTGACTGGATAAAGGCCATTCCAAGGTGCCGCCACATCATTTAGGTCATTTCCGAAGAGGTTGTCTCCTGAGAAGGCTTCCTTCGGATCCCACTGACCGTCAAAGACACGCGGGGAGCCGAGCTGCCAGTCATCCACGCCCGAAACCGGCGCGTGACTCCAGTCCGGTGCCCCATCCTCGAAGTCGGTACTGTATAGAGTAGTGACAGGGCCAATGAAATCAGAGAAGGTCGAGACATCATTGGCCTGATCGCACACGATCTGAAGCTCAAACTCGATCATGGTCCCGACCTCGAGCTCCGGGCCCGCCTGCACGGTGAAGTGCGCGGCCAGCGAAGTACCGGTGCGCCAGGAACCAAGATCCGGGAACTCGGCCGTATCGTCGATCACCGTGACACCAGGGGTGAGGGAGCGAAGCAAGCCGACGATGTTAGCGGCATTGCCATAGCCGTAGTTGGTGACATCGATGGACATCTGCGCCGTCTCGCTTGGGTCGAGTACGCCGTTGCCACCGACAATCTCGTGCGACCTGTAGGCCACGCGCGCATCGACGGGTAGATCGAGGTCGAGGTTCTGACCCATTGCACCGAATGAGCTGGAACCAAACTGAACCCAGCCATAGCCGCCCTCGCCCCAACCCGTGCCCCAGCTGTTCTTGATCAGCCAGGCGCCGTTGCCGTAGCAGGCGCTGTTGTCCCAGCCGCAGCAAAGGATGGCGTGATTGCTCTGGCCCCAAACGCCGTTGTAGCACCCACCGCCGTAGCTCTGGAAGGCCCAGGGGGCATGGATGACCACCGCGACGGGATGATTCATCACCCCGGTCTTGAGGTTTTCTTCGCCATAGCCCACGTAGACATAGTCATTGAGCCTGACCGGCACATCGCACTCATCCTGTATGCAGGGGTCGGTGTAGGGATATTGATAGGGCATGCAGGTGCGGCGCACTGCGCCAAACCACATCCAGAGGTCATAGCAACCATTCATCTGGCCGCCATTGCATCCGTACCCATACTCGTTGCAGGAGATGCACTGCTGCTCAGAGAAGAGGATCTCAGTACCCGTCGCGATCTTGTAAGCGCCTTCAAGCGCGCCGACAGCTGCGAAGGCCCAGCAGGAGCCGCAGCCATACTGGTTCCTCGGCGCCGTCGTTCCGCCCATTGTCCGCCAATCCCAGGACTCAGGAAGGTCCCCCCGCGGAAGTGGTTCCAGAACGCCCGCGGCGTGCTTCCTGGCCTCGTCTTCTGAGATGGGGATGTAGCCGAAGACATTGCCCCTCTCCGACGGCGGGATGGCGTTGATGGAGGTCGGGCCGGCTTCCCAAGTGCCACCCGTTTCTTCGATCCACTGGCGTGCTTCGGCGATTTCTTTTTCCTGGCTCCAACCTTCGTCATCATCAGCCCATGCCAATGGAGAGGCCAGCGCCAGAACGAGAATGCCGGCGAGTATGCTCACTGCTCCAAAGACCCGTCCTGCGCGAACTAGACTTGCTGCAAATTCCATGTGTAGCTCCTCCGTGACGGCCGCTTCCATGATTCCCGGCCGCCCTTGCGCAATTGTAAATTAAACGCGTGCAATTGATTCTGGACCGAAGGCTGGATCCTTGGCAGGCAGAACTCCGACTCAGATGACGACTTGACGGCCCAGTGGAGTATGGGGTGGCAAATCGGCATGGCGCTCGGAGCCAGGCACCCTATGTCCAATCATCAGACCATAATCTATGCAGTAAACCTCTACTATTCTATCATATGATGGATGCCATAGGGTTTCTGATTTTCCGCCGTGCGGGCCGCGCAATGCCCACGGGATGGGTCGAGGTAACTGCTTGAAAAACACGGTATTGAAGCCGCGCCTGCTCTACAGCGACAATGATGGCCTAATCCGGGATCATCCCCATCTGCTGGCGGTGGGGGATGGCGGGGGTGAGCCAATGCCCCTCCGCGAGGCCCGGATCATCCCCTTGCCACGGGGCAGTGACCTCTTCATGCTCCCGGACCGTTGGCCGCTGGGGTGGGATGCAACATCCCGGAAGATAGTTACCATGGAAACCGATGAGGCAGGTCAGCGGGTTCACGCCGTAGCGGCCTTCCTCGCCCCAGCACACACCGCTGCCCTCCTGGCTAGCTATGTGACCCAGCCCCAGGCGCCCTGCCTCCCCCTGTTTTCCTATGCCGCGGTGGGCTATGCCAGGGGGCGCTACTGGGTGGCGGGTCGAAGATTGGACGGCGATGCGCGGCAAGATCCATGGCGCTTTGACATCGGAGAGATCCGCCGATCAGTCAGCCGGCACCTGGAGCAGGATCCGGGAAACCGCCTACTGCAGCAACTCTGCAAATGCGCGCTGGAGTATCATTGCCGAGCTGCCCAGAACTTCTTCCTCCACCGCCACGAGGCGCCCCTGCCTACCAGCATCGCCTGCAACTCAAGGTGTCTCGGTTGTATCAGCCTGCAATCAGACGGCACTTTCAAGGCCGCGCATGATCGCCTCCGGGAACCGCCGCTACCGGAAGAGGTGGCGGCGGTGGCCTTGGCCCACATCCAGCGGGTGCCGAGGGCGGTTGTGAGCTTCGGGCAAGGTTGCGAGGGCGAGCCGTTACTCATGCGGGAGGTGTTGACTCGCTCGGTTCGCCTCATCCGGGAGGCCACTGCTGCTGGGACCGTGAATCTCAATACAAACGCGAGTCTGCCTGACGTTGTCGACGAACTGGCCCGCATCGGTCTAGACAGCATGCGGGTTAGCCTGAACAGTGCCAGCAGCGAACTGTACAACCGCTACTACCGCCCGCAGGGATACACCTGGGCGGATGTCGTCGAATCTATGCGGCGCATGACAGCACAGGGACGCTTTGTGAGCCTTAACCTGCTTTACTTCCCCGGCGTCACAGACAGGCTTGAGGAGGTGGAGGCCCTCTGCGAACTCATCGAGCTCACGGGGATTCGGATGATCCAGCTGCGCAATCTGAACATCGACCCTGAGATCTACAAAGCAGCGCTGCCAGCAGGGTTTTCCGGTCCAGGGCTGGGCCTGGATGCCTTCTTGCAAAGCCTGCAACAGGCATTCCCCCGGCTCCGCTTCGGCTACTTCAATCCTCCCAAGGAGCAATTTCCCTGACTCAGACCTGATATAGGGGCGGGATGCAGGTTGTGACGTCCTTGAAAACCTCTACGTGCTTGCCCCCCATCCCGAACATGATCGTCGGCCCCAACTTGGGATCGATGCTCATACACAGGATCACCTCGCGGCCTGGTTTGGCCATCTTCTGGACAATGCCGACTTCCTCGTCCGGGTTGTCGCCGGCCTTCTCGATAGTGCGCTTGATCTGGGCATAAGCACCCTGGAGTTCCAGGTCGTTCGTGATGTTGAGGCTGACAGGGCTTCATCGGGGCCTTGAGTTTCGATCAGAGGCGCGGACGAGATTGTTGCCGCTCATGAACTGCGTGACTATGTAACGACCTTGGTTGAGATGAGCTATCAGAGCAT
>JAGMDA010000130.1 GCA_023128935.1 Candidatus Eiseniibacteriota bacterium
CCCTGCTTGAGTGCCCCGATCGGGATCACCATGTCAATCTCACCGGCACCCTGCCGGACCGCCAGCTCCGCCTCGAAGGCCTTGACGTCGGCCGGCTGCGCGCCGTGGGGAAAGCCGACGACGGTGCAGACCGCCAGTCCACCGCCGGTTGCCCTGCCAGCATCTTGCGTAGGCGCATTGTGCGGGGGGTTCGTGCCGGCCAGTGTTTCTGTGGCCAAGGGAACCCAAAGGGGATGGATGCAGACAGACGCAAACCCGTATGTGCTCGTCTCCTGGCACAGGGCGCGGATCTGCCCGGCGGTGGCCTCCGGTCGCAGCAGGGTGTGATCGATCATCCGCGCGAGTTCTGGGTCAAAGCTGCGGCCTTCCGGGTCTTGAGCGGTGCAAAACATGGATCCTCCCTTGGAATGACCAGCTTCTCGCTCGTCATTCCTGCGCACGTGCGGACGTTTCGGCCTGCGATGATGGATCGTAGGATGTGAAGGCGTCCGGAAGGAGCTGCTTGAGGTCCAGTTCCTGGATCTCTCCTTCACCTCGCTGGAGAAGAAACCTGGCCTTAGGGGCCAACTCCAGCCAAATCTGCAGGCAGATGCCGCACGGATGGTCCCCGGCCGATTTAGGGATCCAGAGCGCGATTTCTTCAATCGGGGATGATGTGGCACTGCGGGCAGACGACATCGCCACCCGCTCAGCACAGACCGATAGCCCTGCCGCCGAGCTCAGAGCGATCGCCACGCCCGGAAAGCGTGAGCCGTCGCGAGTGACCGCGATGGCTCCAGCGCATTCTGCTGGCGGAGCCTTGGACCGGTGGGCAAGGGACCGGGCTTCATCCATAGGAGAGCGGTCATAGGGCTCCAGCTTCCCATCTGCGGCGGGCTTGTTCATCCTTCCTCCCCTGCTTGTCACTCCCGTGGTGTGTCTACGGCATCTCGCTTGCTAGCACGCAGTCTGCTGGTAGGCTCCCAGCGTGTCGACTACTTGACGGATCGTCAGTGGTTTCATGAGAGAAGCCCGCAGCCGGGCGGCCCCGGGGAGTCCTTTTAGGTATCCGCTGTAGGTTTTGCGCATCTCGAGGACGGCCCGCAGTTCGGTCTTCTCTGCGGCCGCGTCGTTCAGGTGATCGAGGAGCACAGCAATCCGTTCCTGTAGCGAAGGGCAGGGCGGGAGATTGCCGGTTTCCAGGTAGTGACGGATCCGCCGGAATAGCCAAGGGTTTCCCAGCGCAGCCCGGCCGATCATGACCCCATCGCACCCGGTCTGGCGAAACATCCGCTCGGCATCCTGGGGTTCACGCACATCCCCGTTGCCGATGACAGGGATCGAGATAGCCTGCTTCACGCGCGCGATCCAGTCCCATTCGGCAGGCGTGCTGTAGCTTTGGCTGCGGGTCCGGGCGTGGACGGCGACGGCCACGATGCCGGACTGCTCCAACCGCCGGCATACATCAAGCACGTTGATGCTCTGCTCGTCCCACCCGAGCCGGACCTTGGCCGTCACGGGCAACGCGACGGCTGCGACCACGGCACGCGCCATTTGCTCGAGCTTCTCGGGTGTGCGGAGGAGCCCAGCGCCACTGCCCCTACCCGCCACCTTGCGGGCGGGGCAGCCGAAGTTGAGGTCGATACACTCCGGGCCGGTCTGCTCCGCCACTCGTGCGGCCTCCACCACGGAGGGGATGTGACTGCCAAATACCTGAATCGCGACCGGGTGATCGTCGCGAGCAAGATGCAGTTTGCGGAGGCTCTTTGCGGCGTCGCGGATCAAGCCCTCGGCGGAAATGAACTCGGTGTAGACAAGGTCGGCGCCAAAACGGTGAGCCAGGCGCCTGGCGGTGCCGTCTGTGATATCGTCCATGGGTGCCAGGGCGAGGATGTGATCTCTGTCCAGAAAGGGAAGTCTCATAATGCCGCCTAAAACCCCCGTCCAAGGTAACCGGTTTCTAGAAGAAAGAGCTATGTCTCTCGAAGGATATAGGATGACGCGACGACACATGATAGGGAAGAGAAAACCTCACAGCTTGGCAGGGGAGTAACAGGAGGAGCGGGCGTCAGTGGAAGGCCAGGCTCGAAATGTACGCAATGGGAGGCCGCCGGTGGAGGCCAAGCGCTCTGGCGAAAAACCAGGTTGTCGGCTTTTGAGACGCTTTGCTACGATGGGCATTGGAGCAGGAGATAGTGCTGAGACAATGCGAGGAGGATTTTGGCCTCTCTGCGGGGATCGCGGGAATGGCGATGCCTCCTTAGCCGAGATTCAGGTGAGGGCATGGAAAAGCGCGTAGAAAGAATGCCCGCTTCACGCGGGAGAAAGAAGCGAGGCGCCCAGCGAGGCCACTCGGATCAGGAGCTGCGTGCGCTGATCTCCTTGCTCTCCGATGAAGACCGCAAGATCGTGTCTATGGTGTGGGACAATCTTCTGCATCTCGGGGAAGGGTCCCTGCCATACTTGGAGGAGGTCTCTGAACACCCTGATCCCAAGCTGCGTTTGCGTGCGCGCCACGTTGCTTCCCAGATTCGAGCGCAGGTGCTTGAGAAGCTGTTCCGCGATCTTGCGTCTAAGGAAGGGGATTCCTTTGATTTGGAAGACGCGCTCTGTGTGGTGGCGAGAATCGAACACCCCAACCTCGATCCGAGGCAGATTGCACGCCAGCTTCAGGAGATGGCTGATGACCTCAAGCCGCAGATGCCCCGTGTGGCACCTCCGCGGGAAAGGATCGATCTGCTCAATCAATTCCTGTTCCGCGAGCTCGGGTTCAAGGGCAATACGAAGGACTACTACGATCCCGACAACAGTTACATCAACAAGGTCCTGAGCCGGCGCCAGGGGATCCCGATTTCGCTGGCGGCGGTTATGATCCTAGTGGGGCGCCGCCTGGATCTTACACTCCACGGCGTCGGGCTGCCGAAACACTTCGTAGTCAAGTATCAGGACCCATCGACGGAGATCTTTGTCGACCCCTTCAACGGCGGCCGCGTATTTAGCCGCAATGAATGCATGCAGATGCTTACCAGCGATGGCTACTACTTCCGCGAGTCGTTCGCTTCCGAGTATCTGTCGATCAGCTCACCCCGCGACATCGTTATCCGGATGCTCCGCAATCTCGTGCTCATCTATTCGAAGTTGAAGGACAAAACGCGAGTTAGGCGCCTTTCCCACTTCGTAGAAATCCTCAGGACGCGAGAGAAGGCGCGCTAGCCCTGAACTGAGTTCCCACCCACACCGTCATGTCTTGAGAAGACCTCGTAGCCGCTCACTAGGAGAAGATCCGATTCGCTTGAGGGTTCCTGGTTCCAGGGGTACTCTGTGGACCATTAGTAGCTTTGTGCGTGGGGGACGAGAAATGAAGACGATCATCGAGCCATTCAAGATCAAGTCGGTTGAGCCCATCCGCATGAGCAGCGTGCAGGAGCGTGCTGAAATTCTGAAGCGCGCGGGCTACAACCCCTTTGCCATCCGCGCAGAGGATGTTCTGATAGACTATCTGACCGATAGTGGGACCTCCAGCATGAGTTCCGAGCAGTGGGCGGCTATGATGCGTGGTGACGAGTCCTACGCGGGTTCGCGCTCCTTTTTCCGCTTTGAAGAGGAAGTGCGCCGCATCACAGGCTTCAGGAATATCATCCCCACGCACCAAGGGCGCGCCGCAGAGAAGATCCTCTTCAATGTGCTCCACAAACCGGGGGCGGTCTATCTGGGCAACACCCACTTTGACACCACGCGGGCGAACATCGAGTACTTGGGGGATGAGGCCATCGACCTTGTGATTCCGGAGGGGCTGATCCCATCGAAGATCCATCCCTTCAAGGGGAATATTGACCTCGAGCGCCTCGAGGATAACCTCAAGAAGCATAAGGGCCAGGTACCGGCGGTTATCACAACGGTGACAAACAACTCCGGAGGTGGCCAGCCGGTGAGCATGGAGAACATCCGGGAGACCTCCCGCTTGGCCCGCAAGTACGGCGCGCTGTTTGTGCTGGATTCCGCCCGCTTTGCCGAGAATGCGTACTTCATCAAGATGCGAGAGAGGGACTATGCGGACAAGAGCCCGCGGGAGATTGCCCAAGAGATATTTTCCTATGCGGATGCAACGACAATGAGCGCCAAGAAGGATGGCCTGGCCAACATTGGTGGCTTCCTGGCGTGCAACGATGACGACCTGGCGGCCGAGGCGCGGAATCTACTCATACTCACCGAGGGGTTCCCAACCTACGGGGGGCTGGCCGGACGCGACCTGGACGCGATTGCCCAAGGGCTGCGGGAGGTGTTGGAGGAGGACTATTTGCATTATCGCGTGCGTTCAACAGCCTATTTCGCCGAGAAGATCAGTGAGGCTGGAGTGCCACTCATCCTTCCACCGGGCGGCCACGCCGTCTACATCGATGCCGGGGCCTTTCTGGATCACATCCCGCCCGAGCAATTTCCTGGACAGGTGCTGGCGAACGAAATCTACCTGCACGGGGGTATCCGCGGCGTTGAGATCGGCAGTGTGATGTTCGGCAAGCAGGACCCCGAGACAGGGGCATTCCAGCCCGCGGTGCTGGAGCTCCTGCGCCTGGCCATACCGCGTCGGGTTTATACTCAGAGCCATGTCGACTACTCGGCGGAGGTGATCACAGAGGTTTATAAGAAGCGGCGGGAACTGCGGGGCTTTAAGATTGTGTATGAGGCGCCGTATCTACGGCACTTCACAGCCCGGTTTGAGCCGCTTGCGTGAGCAACTCACATAGGAGTCGTGTGTCCCCTGGGACCCGCTCCGATTCGTAGCAGCTTGGTGCGGTGTGGGGACGGACGGGGCCGGGCAAGAGAAACCCGAGGGAGCTGGCGGTGAGGTCGAAATTTGCGGGGTTCCTCAAGAATCTGCTGCTCAGCATAATATCGCTTATTTTCTTCTGCGCTCTTGTGGAGGGATTCGCCCGCCTTGCCTATGGCCCCCCCCAGCCGACAGCGGGCGGGGTGATTGCGAAGCAGGAGGGCGATGGCCATTTCCTGATGCCGAATCTAGATACCATGCACGCCGGCAAACGCGTTACGACGAACTCGCTGGGTCTCAGGGATCGCCGGGCGCCACATAAGTCAGACGGGAAGACGCAGATCATCGTTCTGGGGGACTCGTTTACTTTCGGATTCGGTGTCGATATGGAGGACTCATATCCCTTTCAGCTCGAAGAACTCCTGAACGCAGGGGCCCGCCGCGAGTTCTATGAGGTTATCAACGCCGGGGTTCCTGGCTACGATACCGTGAACGAGCTGAGGCTGTTGGAGCGCATCATCCCGCACTACTCGCCCGCGTGGATCATTGTCGGATTCCACACTGGTGATCTGGCTGAACAACATACTCCCGCGACCCAACAGCATCTCCTGCTGTCCGACGACGTGCGCGCGGATCAACCCAGGGAGCCTGGGAGCAGCAAGCAGAAAGAGCGCCGTCGGGTGAGTGCATTGGTCAAACTGGCGAACAAGGTCCAGTGGTCGACGCTGAAGCTACGAGATAAAAGCGCGTTCTTCTCATGGCTCCTGAAGCTCTACAAGACGGAACTAATCAAGTACATTCCTCCGCCGAGGAAATTCACATGGAAGTCGGAGGAGTTTCTGGATCCGTCTCGGTTTCATGCCACGAAGACATCCTTCAGGAGGATCAAGGACATAGCGGATGAGCATGGTGCGGAGATGATTGTCTTTATGATTGTTCCGTTGGTCAACTGGGAAGCCTATCCATACCGGGCGCTGCATGCGGCGCTGGCGGAATTCTGCGCCGGCAACGGGATCTATTTTGTGGACCCATTAGAGGAGTTCGCAAAACACAGGGCCGGCGATTTGTGGGTGGCGGTGAACGACGGACACTATAGCCCTGAGGCCAACAGGATCGCGGCGAGCGTGCTCTGTACGTCTCTGTTGGCCAGTAACCAAAAGTCGGGTGGCCAGTAGTGCAGCTTTCCCTCACACCCCGAGCCAGGCGGCATCCCGGGAACGATTATTCGGCCGCGTTATGAGACTGTCAAAGGAAAGCATCCGTCACGGTTCCCAGGCGTCCCATGAGCTTCTCGAGACTCTACGCAATGAGGCGGGCGCCTTGGGTTTGAGCTGCATGGGCGTGGCGGATGCCAGGTGTCTTCCCGATGCTCATCAGCTTGAAGCGTGGCTTGAGCGTGGCTATCACGCTGGCATGGAGTACATGGGGCGCTTGCGCGCTATGCGCTTGAACCCAGAGTATTTTTTCCCGGGGACACAGAGCATCCTCTGTGTGGCGGTCAATTACTACGTGTCAGATCACGAGGTTGATGCGGCCCCGTCTGCCGCGGATCAGACCCGACCAAAAGTCGCTCATTATGCCCGTGGGTGTGACTACCACAACGTGCTCAGGAGTAAGCTGCACCTGCTACTCCAAAGGATCCAGGCGGTGGTGCCGGGAATCAGGGGACGGGTGGCGGTCGATACAGCGCCGGTTCTGGAGCGCTATTGGGCTGCACAAGCCGGACTGGGTTGGATCGGCCGCAACGGACTTCTCATCGTACCAAGCGTGGGCTCATGGGTCTTCCTGGGGGAGGTCTTTCTCGACGTGCCGTTACCTCCCGGCCGACCAATTCCAAACCGTTGTGGAAGCTGCGATCGTTGCCTGAACGCGTGCCCCACCGAGGCGTTAACTCGCACGCACGGCTTGGATGCGGGCCGCTGCATCGCATACTGGACTGTGGAACATAAGGGGGCATTTCCCCCTGAGGCGCCGCCGATCTCCCCGTGGCTCTTTGGGTGCGATGCCTGCCAGGAGGTCTGTCCCTGGAACCGGTCTGCTCCTGAGACGACCGAGCCCGCGTTCGAGCCCGTCTGGACGAATGGACCACAGAGCCTTGGAGATTGGCGCCGGGTGGATGAGCGGGAATTTGACCAGTACCTCGCGCAGACCGCCATGGAGCGAGCCGGGTTCGAGGGACTGACCCGCAACCTATGCCGCTTGACGGATGAGCACACCCGGGCTTCCTGAGCGCAGCGATTCCGCAATTGACCCACAGGACTCCCACCGATCCTGAGCGAGGGAACCTTGACCAATGGCTTGGTGTGGCAGTAGCCTGTGAATTGATCTGGGACCGCGCTGGAGAGAGCGGTCATTTGTAGTTGCTAGAACACTTGTAGTTGCTGGAACACTCGTGATTCTAGGATGGATTTGCCGCAGGCTTGCATCTTCCGGTGGGAGGCAGAAGGGTGATAGACAAAGAGACAGTGGCTGATGTGATAGACAAGGAGATCCGACCGGGACTGGCATCGCACGGCGGTGGGATTGATCTGATTGATATCAAGCAGAAGAAGGTCTTCGTACGCCTCACCGGGGCGTGTGGTGGTTGTCCCATGGCGACAATGACGCTCAAGATGGGAGTCGAACGGGTATTGAAGGACGCTATTCCTGAGATCGAAGAGGTTGTCAGCGTTTAGTGTCCCGCTAATGGTGAAGCGTGCCCATCTGGCAGCCTGCAGATCGGGGGGCCGCGGGACACGTTTTCCTTGCATCGTAGTGATATCAAAATAGGTAAATGTCCCGGAGGATGCGAGCATGGTGGCTCCACCTGATGCCACGGCGCCGGTGCGCCAGAGGCAGAAACGCCGAGTTCTCGGCGATGCGTGGAGAGATTGGGATCACTCGGACCACAGCCCGCCAGTAGATACCCGTGCCGGGTCAGCCCCTTTTCTACTTGTGGAATCCCTTCTTGCGGTGTTCTTCGCGGGCTGTTGGCTGCTTCTCGTGTGGGTGGCGCAACCCCGCTTGGAAAGCCTGGGGCTCGCCACCGAACACGTGTTGCTCATCGGGCTTATTGGCATCGTGATCCTCCTCCTCCCGCCGCTCCTTCTCTGGGGGCATCTGGCGGGCATCCCCTGGCCGGTGGGAATCGTCCGGGCAATGGAGCATTGGATCGTTCTGACCTGGAATCCGGATCAGTTTGTGGCCGCCTGCTTGAGGTTCTCCCGCGACAGGTTGGGGCACTCCTTCGTGTTGGTGGCCAACCGGCTGAGCATACACGCGCAGCGCGCGCAGCCTGGTGATGAGCTGTTGCTCCTGGCCCCCAGATGCCTGCGGCCCGAACACATGCGGCAATTGCGGCAAGCGGCCAATGAGGCCGGGGCGCGTTTCGTCGTGGCAACCGGCGGGGAGGAGGCGCGTGCCGCGGTTGCCGAGAGCGCACCGGTTGCCGTGTTGGCCGTGGCCTGTGAGCGGGATCTCGTGGAAGGCATGCGTGATGTCCTTACCAAACTGACCGTGCTGGGGCTTGCCAACCGGAGGCCGGATGGCCCGTGCCGCAATTCGGAGATTGATCTTCAACAGGCGCAACACTTCCTGGGTATGCTCAAGCAGATGACCTGCCCTTCCTAGCCCTGACGTTCTCTACCCAAGCTGCGCCGAGGGCGGATCCTCGGTTGAAGTGATCAGGACGCCCTGTGCCAGCTTCTTGGGGAGGTATCCGGGTTAGGGGTTTTTCTCGGAGGTCTTGTCT